>CAYYNF010000085.1:5315-9107 GCA_964472695.1 uncultured Flavobacteriaceae bacterium | reverse complement strand
ATAAATGTAATGGAAACCTAGGTACATCAGGTTCTGTAGAGTTTATGTTTGATCATAAATGTAATTTTAAGATCAGTGGTGAAGGTATTGATGTAGAGGAATTAGAATTGGAACTTATTGATTTTGGTGCTGAAGAGGTGTTTCAGGATGAAGATGATATTTTAATTTATGCTCCTTTTGAAAGCTTTGGTGCATTGCAAAAAGAGCTTGAATCAAGAGAGGTAACTATTGTTTCATCAGGTTTTGAGCGTATCCCTCAGGTTACCAAGGAACTTAGTGGTGATGCACTTGCTGATGTTGAAAAATTACTGGAAAGATTAGAGGAAGATGATGATGTTCAAAATGTATATCATTCTATGATAGGAGGTTAATTTGTGATTTCTTGTAAAAATAAGAACAGAGAGCTAAAGCTCTCTGTTCTTATTTTTAATGGTTTTAAAGATATTAACAAGATATCATCATTTGTTCGTTAATAAATACATTTTTTAAACTGTTATAAAATCGTATTTTTGGAACACAACAATACTATTTCATGGGAAAATTAATTGCTATAGCTAATCAAAAAGGAGGGGTAGGGAAAACAACTACTTCAGTGAATTTAGCAGCATCACTAGGGGTACTGGAAAAGAAAGTTTTGCTTATAGATTCAGATCCTCAGGCAAATACGACATCAGGGTTAGGTGTTAACGTTGAAGAAGTGGAATATGGTACGTATCAATTATTAGAACATACTGTTTCTGCGGAAGATCTTATCATGGAAACAGGTACTCCCAATGTAGATCTTATTCCAGCACATATTGACTTGGTAGCCATTGAAATCGAGCTTGTCGATAAGCCTAGACGTGAGTATATGCTTAAAGATGCTCTTGATGCTATTAAGCATAAATATGATTATATCCTTATTGACTGTGCTCCATCATTAGGTTTACTCACTTTGAACGCATTAACAGCATCCAATTCTGTAATTATTCCTATACAGTGTGAATATTTCGCCTTAGAAGGTTTAGGTAAATTGCTTAATACAATAAAAAGCGTTCAAAAAATCCATAATTCATCATTAGATATTGAGGGCTTATTACTTACTATGTACGATGCACGTTTGCGTTTGTCAAATCAGGTTGTAGAAGAGGTTAAGAAACATTTCGACGAAATGGTCTTTAGTACTATCATTCAGCGAAATGTAAGGTTGAGTGAAGCTCCTAGTTACGGAGAAAGTATCATTAATTATGATGCATCAAGCAAAGGAGCTGAAAATTACTTAAGCTTGGCAAAAGAATTAATAGATAAAAACTAAACTTATACTAATATAAAATGGCTAAAGCATCAAAGAAACAAGCATTAGGAAGAGGATTGTCAGCGTTGTTGAAGGATCCTAAAAATGATATTCAAGAAGCGACTGATAAAGGGGCTGAGCAACTTGTGGGTAGTATTGTAGAGCTTGATATTTCGTCTATTGAAGCTAATCCTTTTCAGCCAAGAACCAATTTTAAGGAAGAAGCGATACAAGAATTAGCAACTTCAATTAAGGAATTAGGGCTTATACAGCCTATTACTGTAAGAAAAATAGGTTTTAATAAATTTCAACTTGTTAGCGGAGAACGTAGGTATCGTGCGTTTAAGTTTTTAGGAAAAAAACAAATTCCAGCTTATATAAGACTTGCGAAAGATTCTGAGTCTTTAGAGATGGCACTTGTTGAAAACATCCAAAGACAAGACCTTGACCCCATAGAAATTGCTCTTTCTTATCAAAGGTTAATTGATGAAATTAACTTGACTCAAGAGCAAATGAGTCAGCGTGTAGGAAAAAAGAGGTCGACAATAACAAATTATCTACGTCTTTTAAAATTAGATCCTATCATTCAAACAGGAATGCGTGATGGATTCTTAAGTATGGGACATGGTAGGGCTTTAGTAAATGTTGAAAGTTTTGAGCAGCAACTAGATATTTACGAACAAATTATTACGAAATCCTTATCAGTACGTGCTGCGGAAGAATTGGTGAGAGAGTTGGCAGGTAAGAAATCAGGTGGAGCTAAAAAACAGAAGAAAGAACTTCCTCAATTTATAAATGAAGCTAAAAATAATTTTTCAAATTTCTTTGATGCTAAAATAGATATCAAAGCTTCATCGAATGGGAAAGGAAAAATCACAATTCCTTTTACTTCTAAAGATGATTTCGATCGAATTCTGAAACTTATCAACCGTGATTAAGCATCTTGTTTTATATATCACTTTAGGTTTTTCGGTAGTAGTATCAGCACAGGAAGTAACTAGAGAACTTCCTAGTGATGATAGTAAGTACCTGACCAAAAAACAGCAACGTATATTACGCAAGGAGGCTAAAGAAGCTCAAAACCTTAAAAGTTATAATGCATTAGCTCCAACTAAAGCGGCTTTTTACTCGGCAATTATTCCTGGTTTAGGGCAAGCTTATAACAAACAGTACTGGAAAATTCCTGTTGTCTATGCTGCTATAGGAACAGGAATTGGTATCTCAGTATGGAATCATCGGGAATATACAGACCTCAGAGCTATTTATAAAAATAGACTATTGGGCATTTTTAATGACCGTTTTTATGATATTCAAAATAAACAGGAGCTTGTAAGTACTGATGCTATTGTAAATGCGATGGAAAATTTTGAAAAACAACGCGAGCTTTCTGTACTTATTACTGTTGGACTTTATGCATTAAATATTATTGATGCTAATGTGACCGCACATTTACAGCAGTTTAATGTAAATGATAATTTATCGATACGCCCCAATATACAGTATCATGATGTCAGCTTAAAACCTAATTATAGTTTGAGCTTGAATTATAGTTTTTAGACTTTCTAATGTGGTTTGATATTTTCATTTAGTTTTTTTAATTCATACTTACTTCTGAGATCATTGAATTTCTGTTTTACCCTCTTATAAAATACTTACTTATTTAAACTATATTTGGCTATAAATTAATCCCACTTGAAAATTAAGATGTTGCCTGTAAGTCGTTTCTTTTTCCCTTTTAGTATAAAATAAATTTTGACAATAGCTAAGGCTGTACTGAAGATTTCTTCTTGCTATAAGAAAAAACGATTCAATTTATTTACACGATAAATAGTAGTTCAAGTGGTGTAAGAGTTACAATATGGTCAACGACTATATTCAAAACAGCAACCAAGGTTAGAAGTTTTAAATGACATAACTGGAATACTTGATGTTAAGGATTTCTACTAAAGCAAAGTAAAAATGAATAATATTGTGAGAGAAGCAGATATAGAATATGGCTTTGTAGGGAAACTACAAGATTTGAAATATACCTATCGCCAAGATATTAAGGATAGAGAGGCGTTAGAGCAAAATTTTAGGCAAAAGTTTGAAACGCTCAATAGGGTTAGACTTACTGATAATGAATTCGATAAATTATTAACAGAAATCATCACGCCTGATGTATTTAAAGCATCTAATCATTTAAGAAAGAGAAATACATTCATTAGAGAAGATGATACTCCGCTTCACTATACATTAGTCAATATAAAAAACTGGTGTAAAAATGAGTTTGAGGTCATTAACCAACTTCGTATAAATACCGAAAATAGCAATCATCGTTACGATGTTATTCTGCTCATAAATGGATTGCCACTTGTTCAGATAGAATTAAAAACATTGCAGGTGAGTCCTAATCGTGCCATGCAACAAATTGTGGATTATAAAAATGATGTAGGCAATGGATATACCAATTCATTGATGTGTTTTATGCAGCTTTTTATTGTGAGCAATCAATCGAGGACATTTTATTTTTCAAATAA
>CAYYNF010000085.1:0-5215 GCA_964472695.1 uncultured Flavobacteriaceae bacterium | reverse complement strand
TTATGCAGCTTTTTATTGTGAGCAATCAATCGAGGACATTTTATTTTTCAAATAACAATAACAAACATTTTGCTTTTAATGCCGATGAGCAATTTTTACCCGTATATACTTTAGCTAAAGAAGATAATTCAAAAATTGAGAACTTGTATGATTTTGCAGATCAGTTTTTAGCAAAATGTACTTTAGGCGAAATGATTAGTCGCTATATGGTGTTGGTCGAAACCGAGCAAAAGATATTGGTGATGCGTCCTTATCAAATTTATGCGGTAAAGGCTATCGTCGATTGTATTGAACAAGATAGAGGAAACGGTTATATTTGGCACACTACAGGAAGTGGAAAAACGCTGACTTCTTTTAAGGCTTCTACACTCTTAAAAGATAATGACGATATAGAGAAGTGCCTGTTTGTGGTAGATAGAAAAGACTTGGACAGGCAAACCAGAGAGGAATTTAATAAATTTCAAGAAGGTAGTGTAGAAGAAAATACGAATACCAAAACTTTGGTAAAAAGAATGCTATCTACTGACTATGCTGACAAAGTCATTGTGACGACTATTCAAAAGTTAGGATTAGCCTTAGATACCAAAAATGATAAGAATTACATTGAATTTTTAGAACCCTTAAAAGATAAACGTGTTGTTTTTATTTTTGATGAGTGTCATCGTTCACAGTTTGGCGAAAATCATAAAGCCATTGTTGAATTTTTTCCAAAAGCACAACTGTTTGGTTTTACGGGAACCCCTATTTTTGAGGAAAATGCGACCTATAAAACTATTGAAGGGAAACAAGCCTCTTACAAAACAACGAAAGATGTTTTTGAGAAGGAACTACACGCTTATACCATAACTAATGCCATAGAAGATAAAAACGTATTACGTTTTCATATTGACTATTTTAGTATCAATGGAAGGCCGGATCCGAATAGTTTGAGCCATAAAATGGCAGTGATTGATACGATTTTGAAAAAGCACGACAATGCAACGCATTACCGAAGGTTCAATAGTATTTTGGCAACTTCTTCTATTACTGATGCTATAGAGTACTATCACTTATTCAAACAGCATCAAAGAGAATTTGCGGAACTTAACTCGGATTATACCCCACTTAATATAGCCTGTGTATTTTCACCACCAGCCGAGGGCAATAAAGATGTAAAACAGCTACAAGAAGATTTATTACAAGAAAAAGCAGATAATCAGGTAGAGCCTAACAAAAAGAAAGCAGCCTTAACAAACATTATTGCAGATTATAACCAGCAATTTGGAACGAATCATAGTATAAACGAGTTTGATTTGTATTACCAAGATGTGCAGCAACGCATAAAAGACCAAAAATATAGCAATGCCGACTATCCGCACAAAAACAAAATTGATGTGATGATTGTGGTAGATATGTTATTAACTGGTTTCGATTCTAAATATTTAAATACGTTGTACGTAGATAAAAACTTAAAATACCACGGTTTAATTCAAGCTTACTCTCGAACTAATAGAGTTATAAATGATACGAAACCTTATGGGAATATCTTAGTATTTAGAGAACAAGAAGATGAGGTAAACAAAGCCATGATTCGTTTCTCGGGGGCTAAAATTGAGAAAGCGAAAGAGATTTGGTTAGTGGATGAAGCTCCTAAAGTAATGGCGAAATATGAAAAGGCGGTTCAGCATTTAACCCAATTTATGGAAGCTAATGGTTTGGACTGTGCTCCTTCTGAAGTAAGTAATCTAAAAGGCAATGAATCACGTGCGGGTTTTATCAATGCTTTTAAAGAAGTACAACGCTACAAAACCCAACTAGACCAATACACCGACCTACAAGAAGCACAAGCCGAAACGATTGAAGCCTTATTGCCTTCTGAAGATTTGCGTTCGTTTAAATCGGTGTATCTTGATACCGCCAAGCGTTTGCAAGTAGAACAAGGTAAAAAGCAAGACCAAGTATCTGATGAAGTACAGCAGTTAGATTTTGAATTTGTATTGTTTTCTTCTGCGGTGATTGATTACGATTATATTATTGGTTTAATTGCGAAGTATACCCAAGACAAACCGTCTAAACACAAAATGACACGTGAGGAGTTGATAAACCTACTAAGTTCTAGTGCTAATTTAATGGACGAACGTGATGATATTATTGCCTACATTAATACTTTAGAAGTAGGGAGTGCTTTAGATGAAAATGAAATACGCAGGGGGTACCAAAAATTTAAAGAGGCCAAATCAGGAAAAGAGATTGAAGCGATTGCAGATAAACACGGTATTACAGCCCAAAGTCTAAACGCTTTTATTGAGGAAATTATGCAACGTATGATCTTTGATGGTGAAAAACTTACGGATTTATTAGCTCCTTTAGAATTAGGATGGAAACAACGCAGGCATAAAGAAGAGGCTTTGATGGAAGATTTAATACCCTTATTAAAAAAACTAGCCCAAGGGCGAGAAATAGCTGGATTAAGTGCTTATGAGTAAGAATACCTACATAGAAAGTACATTTTATACTGAGATTGGTAATTTGCTAAAAGAAGCAAGGAGTAAAACATACCAAGCCATAAATGATATCATGGTGAAAACCTACTGGCATATAGGCAAGCGTATTGTAGAGCAAGAGCAATATGGAAATCATAGAGCTGAGTATGGTAAATATCTTATTCCTGAATTATCGAAATATTTATCCCAAGAATTTGGCAAAGGCTTTTCTGAAGCTAACCTCAAAAATATGCGACAGTTTTATACCGTTTTTCCCGATTTTCAACAATTCGCTACGCACTGCGTAGCCAATTTAAGCTGGACCAATACCAAATACAAAACGATTTTGCCTACTGAAGAAGAAATGGCAAATTTAATAAGCCAACAAAACACCAAACTCATAGCATAGAATGGAGAAGAATAAGAAAAATACAGTGCCTCAGTTGCGTTTTCCTGAGTTTGATGGGGAATGGAACACTTCAACAATTGAAGATGTTTCTAAGGTAACAACAGGAAATAAAGATACACAAGACAAAATTGATAATGGTAAATATCCATTTTTTGTTAGATCTCAAACGGTTGAAAATATAAATTCATTTTCGTTTGATGGTGAAGCAATTTTAACATCAGGTGATGGTGTGGGGGTAGGTAAAATTTATCATTACATCGTCGGAAAATTTGATTTTCATCAAAGAGTTTATTGTCTCTATGATTTTAAAGAAGAAGTTTCAGGAAAATTTATTTTTTTTTATTTCTCAAAACATTTCTATCAGAGAGTAATGCAATTAAGTGCTAAAAACTCTGTCGACTCTGTCAGAAGAGCTATGATAACAGAAATGCCTATTTATACCCCTGTTCTAAAAGAACAACAAAAAATAGCCAACTGTCTATCCTCACTAGATAATCTAATAACAGCAGAAACCGAAAAGCTAAACCTTTTAAAAGACCACAAAAAAGGTTTATTGCAACAGCTTTTCCCTGCTAAAGGAGAAACCAAACCTAAATTTCGTTTTCCTGAGTTTTTGGGTGATGGGGATTGGGAAGATGTAAAACTTATCGATGTTACAGATAAAAATAAAAAATGGAGTTTTACAGGAGGGCCTTTTGGTTCCAATTTAAAGTCTTCTGATTATGTTAAAGATGATAAAGGTATAAGAATTATTCAATTGCAAAATATAGGAGATGGTGAATTTAAAAATGAATATAAAATATACACCTCAAAGGAAAAAGCAGATGAGCTCTTAAGTTGTAATATATATCCCGGTGATATTATTATGTCAAAGATGGGTGACCCAGTTGGTAGAGCTTGTTTAATACCAGATTATCATAATAGATATGTTATGAGTTCTGATGGAATACGAATTGTAATTAATAAAGAAAAATATGATAAGTATTTAATCTTTTTAATTATAAACTCTAAAACATTTAGAGCAAAAGTTGAAAATGCATCAACTGGTTCAACTAGAAAAAGAATTGGTTTAGTAGTTCTGAAAAATTTGACTTTAACTATTCCTAAAGATAAAATAGAACAACAAAAAATAGCCAATTGTTTATCTAGCCTAGATGCTTCAATAGAAGAACAAGTATCAAAAATTGAAGCATTAAAAGAACACAAGAAAGGTTTGATGCAGCAATTGTTTCCAAATGTAAATCAGTAATAACAATGAGTTCAGAAAGAAAACTTTTTAAATATAAAACCTTGAATGACTTGGTCGTTCGTTTGCGAGATGATCTAAAAGTCAAAGATTTTATTTTACTGTTCGCTTATAACGGGACAGGTAAAACACGAGCTTCTATGGCTTTTAAGGAAAAAGGAAAGAAAAATGGTATAGCAGATACCCTATACTTTAATGCTTTTACAGAAGATTTGTTTATTTGGGATAATGATTTTCAAAATGACACTGACCCAAAGCGTGTTTTAAAGATGAATTCTGACTCTAAGTTTTTTAATGGATTTAAAGATTTAGCCTTAGATGGAAAGATATTTGCCTATTTAGAACGGTATACAGCTTTAGACTTTGATATTGATTATGATGAATGGAAAATTGTTTTTAAGAAACAGATTAAAAACCCAAAACACAATGCTAAGAATCCAAACAATATAGAGCCTGAATATATTATAAAAGATAATATTAAAATATCTAGGGGTGAAGAAAATATTTTTATTTGGTGTGTATTTCTGGCTATTTTCGAATTGGTTGTTGATGAATCAGAATCCTATAACTGGGTAAAATACATCTATATAGACGACCCTATTTCCTCTTTAGATGATAATAATGCAATTGCTGTGGCTAGTGATTTGGCTAAACTATTAAAAAGTGCTGTAACTAGACAGGTAGAAGATAGTGGAGAAAAAAGAACTGTACCTAAAGATGAAGAAGATAAAGTTAAAATAGTGGTATCGTCACATCATAGTTTGTTTTTTAATGTGATTTGTAACGAATTAAAAAGGTTTAATCATAATCGTTATTTCTTACATAAAAATGGTACTGAAAGCCATACATTACAAAAAACAGACGACACGCCATTTTTTCATCACGTAGCTATGTTAAGTGAGTTAAAAAATTTAAAGAGTGAAGAAATAAATACTTATCACTTTAATTCATTAAGGAGTATTCTAGAAAAAACAGCTACTTTCTTTGGGTTAGATGATTTTGGTAAATGCATTCACGGAATTGATAAAGATGATGTTTTATACGAACGTGCTTTAAACTTACTAAGTCACGGTAAGTACTCTATATATGACCCCGTAG
>CAYYNF010000084.1:0-9251 GCA_964472695.1 uncultured Flavobacteriaceae bacterium | reverse complement strand
GTTTAGAGAGTTTTGAAGCGAGTAGGAGGAGTATATTTGCCAATCAACTTGAGCTTTCATTAATTAATAAAAATTTTAAGAACCAAGTTCAAGTTATGCTCAGTAGTTATTTGTTTTCTTCGTTAAAAGAAGAGGAAATGGTGTCTCTTTAGTTAAGAGGTATAAAACTAAATAATTATAATAAAGCTTTTACAAACTACAAAAAACTAATGTAAGCTTGCTTCTTTTTAGTGGTTAACCCTTTTTTGTTAGTAGATGTTGACTTCTTCAACAATTCTTTCTCTGTATTTCCATTTCATAGCAATCGAATTATTATTTTAAAATAATAATTCGATTGCTATAGGAAGTTTTTCCTATCTAAGAGAACCAAAATAATTCTTTAATACTTTTTTTCTATAGTGTAATATTGATGCTGTTAATATATCAACCTTTTATTGGTTTTTATGTTGTAGGTCATACTAGTTATAGTTAATATTGTATTCTAGAATAGATAAACACCTAAATATGCAACATTCTTTAACTCCTTTTTCAAAACATGAACTATTGCCTCAGGAAGAAAAACTTGAACTTGAGCTGAAGAAAGGAGCACTTTTTATAGGAATTCCTAAAGAAAGTAAAAAGGGGGAAAATAGAATTTGTTTAACTCCTGACTCTGTACATAGTTTAGTGAATAGTGGTCACCGAGTGATGATCGAATCTGGGGCAGGTTTGAAAGCAAGTTTTAGCGATCATGAATATAGTGAAGCAGGTGCTGAAATATGTGATGATACAAAGAAAGTATTCGGGTGTCCTATTATTTTGAAAGTAGCTCCTCCATCAATAGTTGAGTTAGAGTATATTAATCCTAATAGTTTGCTGATTTCTGCAATAGAAATTAAAACTTTGAAGAAAGCGTACTTTAAGTTATTGGAGAAAAAACGCATTACTGCATTAGCTTTTGAGTTTATAACAGATATAAGTGATGGTTCTCACCCAGCAGTGCACTCATTAAGTGAGATTGCAGGTACAGCTTCTATCCTTATTGCTAGTGAAATTATGAGTAATGCGAATGATGGAAGTGGTATGATGATGGGTAATGTGACAGGTGTAGCTCCTGTGGAAGTTGTAATTATAGGTTCAGGTACTGTAGGTGAATTTGCTGCAAAAGCAGCAATAGGACTTGGAGCAAAAGTAAAAGTATTTGATAGTTCATTGAATCAGTTGCGAAAATTGCAAAATAATGTAGGAAGAGCTATACATACTTCTACGATACAAGAAAAACACCTGAAAAAGGCTTTGATGCGTTCGGATGTTGTTATAGGAGCTGTCAGAGGGAAGGATCGTGCTCCTATTATTGTAACTGAAGATATGTTGAATTATATGAAAAAAGGAGCCGTGATTATAGATGTTTGTATTGATACAGGTGGCTGTTTCGAGACCTCTGAGGTAACTACTCATGATCAGCCTACTTTTGTTAAGAATGGAGTCATTCATTATTGTGTTCCGAATATACCTTCGAGGTATGCTAAGACATCTTCAGTGTCAATTAGTAATATGTTTAGTCCTTATTTAAATGATATTTCAGAAATGGGAGGATTTGAACAAGCTATTCGACAAGATAAAGGGCTTAAGAACGGTATATATGCTTATCATGGGTGTATTAGTAATAAGTCGGTGGGAGAATGGTTCGACCTACGTTATACAGATGTTAATTTACTTGTTTTTTAATTTTTTATGACTTTTTTACAGCGGTTAAGCTTCTATGGTATAGGAGTATTTATAGGTTCTTTATTTTTGATTGTATTCTTTTCAGGAAAGAAAACTTCATGTGATTACGGTCCAGAAGCACGTGTTTTGAAGAATATTAATACCAAAATGAAAATTTTGTCCGATCAGGAATTACATTTATTAAAGAGTCATCAATTAGATACAGCAGCAATTACTGAGGCAGTTAAGAATGGATATGTAGATTTTTCGAGTAGTGATACTTCATTGGATTCTTGCAAGGTGTATGTAATAAAGGCTAATCTGAAATCAAAGCAGTTGCATTTTAAGGTGCGTAATTGTGCTAAAAAAGCTTACTTCGATGAAATCAATATCGAAAATAGTATTCAATAAATTGTTGAACATTTTTAATCTATTTAAATTTGTGATCCAAAATTAGATAATATGCAAGCTATAAAGTCAAAAGAATCTATAGTATATTTCCAAGAGGAAACTTACAAACAGCTAAATGAATATATTGCTCAGAGTAATCATAGTAGTATTTTCATACTCGTAGACACAAATACACATCAAAATTGCTTGCCATATTTTATGGGGCAACTTGAAACGAATTTGCCTATTGAAGTAATCGAGTTTGAGGCTGGTGAAATTAATAAGCATATTGAGACTTGTACAGGAGTTTGGAATGCACTTGCTGAGTTAGGAGCGGATCGTAAAAGTCTTATGATTAATCTAGGTGGTGGTGTGGTTACAGATCTTGGTGGTTTTGTTGCTTGTACTTACAAAAGAGGTATTTCTTACATAAATATTCCAACAAGTTTACTAGCTATGGTCGATGCATCGGTAGGTGGTAAAACAGGAGTTGATCTAGGGAACTTAAAAAATATGGTAGGGGTCATTAGTGAATCGGAAATGGTGCTTGTAGATACTACTTACTTACAGACTTTACCGAGTAATGAGCTTCGTAGTGGTTTTGCAGAGATGTTAAAACATGGTCTTATCAAAGATAAAGATTACTGGCAAAGGCTTTCTCAAATAGATGCATTAACGACTGATGATTTAGCAGGGCTAATTTATGAGTCTGTAGTTATAAAAAATAACATTGTTACTGTAGATCCTACAGAGCAAAATATTCGTAAGTTTTTGAATTGGGGGCATACTTTAGGTCACGCTATCGAATCGTATTTCCTAACACACCCTGAGCGTACTACTTTGTTGCATGGTGAGGCTATTGCTATAGGTATGATTGTAGAGGGCTACTTGGCTCATAAGCTTACAGGGCTTTCAGAAGTGGAGCTTAAGGAGGTGTCAACAGTACTTACTAAAATATATCCAAAAATAACTATCGAAAAACAAGATTATCAGCCTATCAAAGATTTATTGATTTTTGATAAGAAAAATGAAGCCGGTAAAATATTATTTGTCCTACTTACTGAGATAGGTGCGGCACAATTTAATTGTGAAGTACCTTCGGAACTCATTGAAGCTTCATTGGATTATTATAATGCCTTATAGGTTTTATAGTGTTTTGTAAATAAAGATTTCGTATAGGAAACCCCGTTTTTTCAATTAATATTTATGAAAAACGGGGTTTTAAATTTATGGAATGTGAAGTGCTTTCTGTAAGTTAAGTTGTCTTGTTATGAAATGTTTGTTTCTTTGTTGAGGAATAGATTTTTCATGTTCTCCATAATGATTTCTTCGTCCCATTTATCAATAATATTAGGGATTTTCATTATTTCATCCATAATTTCTGCTTGCTGATCCCCTATGTCTAGAGCTTCTTTATAAGGGCGATTAGAGAAGGTAACTCGTGAATAAAGGGGCTTCCATAAATTAGGTTCTCTGTCAGAAAATTTCTTTTCTATTTTTTTGCGTGTAATGAATAGTGGGTCTTTAGTTTTACTACTCATTTCTAAAAAATTTCGGTATGAGAGTTCAGCAATAGCATCTGCATTTGGTTTGCGAGTATTTTCGTAGGTTTTAAAAATAGCTTCCCAATCACCTGTATTATCAGCTTCTATAATTTTGTTTAGTTCGAATACATCTTCGAAACCTGCATTCATTCCTTGTCCGTAAAAAGGGACTACAGCATGTGCTGAATCGCCCACTAATGCTACTTTATCCCAGTAACTCCAAGGGAAACATTTCATAGTGACTAAGGCACTTGTAGGATTGTTTTGAAAGTCATCTACTAAAGTGGGCATAATATTTAGAGTGTCAGGGAAAAATTTTTCCCAAAATTTTATGATCTCTTTTTCGGAATTTAGTACTTTAAATGAGTTTTCACCTTCATGGGGTAGAAATAAAGTACATGTAAAACTTCCGTCAAGGTTTGGTAATGCTATAAGCATAAACTTACCTCTAGGCCATATGTGTAAGGCATTCTTGTTAAGTGCGTGTGTTCCATCTGGATTTGCAGGAATAGATAATTCTTTGTAGCCTGTATCTAAGAAATCTTGAGAGTAATTAAATCGACTGCGACGTTGCATTTTATGACGTACTCTAGAGAAAGCTCCATCACATCCGAAAACACGATCAAATTGATAAGAAGTCCATTCGGATTTCATGCTTTCTCCTGTATATATTTTAGCCTCAGAAAGCTCAATATCCCATACTTTTTCCTTAAAACGAAATTCAACACCTTCTTTCTCTGCTAAAGAAATCATTTCTCGATTTAAAATTCCTCTAGATATTGAATAAATAGCCTCGTTATCTTGTCCGTATTGTTGATTGTAGTCAGCTTTATCGTTTACGTGTATAGCTCTATGATACATAGGAATACCTAGGTGTTCGATCTCTTTTTTGATTCCGATAGCTTCTAAAGCATTCCAGCCTCTTACAGACATTGCTAAGTTAATAGAGCGTCCGCTGAATTTTATATTGCGGATATCAGGCCTTCTATCAAAGACTGTTATTTTATGTCCCTTCTTTCTGAGATAAATTGCTAATAAAGAACCTACTAATCCACTACCTATAATAGCTATATTTTGTTGTTGCATTTCTTAAACTTGAAAGTACTTAAATTTACCGCAATTTAAACATTTCGGTAAAACATTAATTTAACAATATGGAAAACCATACTTAAAGTACTCTTAAATTCTCATAGCTTGTAAGGTTGCTGAATATTTCTGATGTAATTTTGAATTATGAAAACACATTTAACAAAAGAGCAGGTTCAGTCACTGCCAAAGTACGATAAGGTAAATTTGGTAAATAGTATTACAGGTTATAAGTCTGGAAACCTAATAGGGACAAAGGATGCTAATGGAAATACAAATTTAGCTATTTTTAATTCAGTTACGCATTTAGGAAGTGATCCTGCTATGATTACTATCACTTTACGACCTAATACCGTAGATAGGCATAGTTATGATAATATGTTGGAGCAAAAGTTTTTTACAGTAAATCATATTAATGCAGATATAATCGCTCAGGCACATCAAACGGCAGCACGTTATCCTAAAGAGGTTTCTGAGTTTGAAGCGACCGGACTTACCGAAAATTATCGAGATGG
This sequence comes from uncultured Flavobacteriaceae bacterium, assembly GCA_964472695.1. Classification (GTDB taxonomy): domain Bacteria; phylum Bacteroidota; class Bacteroidia; order Flavobacteriales; family Flavobacteriaceae; genus Aquimarina. The sequence continues at coordinate 4,030 of CAYYNF010000084.1, read as the reverse complement.
TTTCTTTGCTCCATTTGTTTCAGAGAGTCTTATAGGAATGGGGTGTAAGTATTTGAATTCTTATGAAATCAAAGAAAATGGTTGTATCATAGTTGTAGCAGCTATAGAGACTTTTTATTTTGATGATGAGTTCCTCGATTCAGACTATTTTTTAAATTTACATAAAGCTAAAACAGTTGCAATTAGTGGTTTAGATGCTTATGTGAATGCACAGTTACTAGATCGTTTTGCATATGCAAAACCAAATCAACCTGCTAAGAGTATTTTGGAGTAATTTTTTATGCTTTTGAGAAAGAAGATAAAAGACTAGCTTGATTGCTAGTCTTTTAAAGTTAAGTTAAATTAGCTTCGGCTATTTATAACCTTAATGCTATATTAAATATACTAATTCTTAATCTTTACCTCCAATAGCTAAGGCTCTTTTTTTAATACTGTAGGTAATATTTTTTATATGTCTATGTTCTTTGGTAAATACGCTTCAAGGTGTAGCGAGTTGAAAATATCAGCTTTTCAACCTCTTTAGTCAAAGTTATCCACTGAGGTGGGTGTTTTTTCGTATATTTATTTCTGAAATTAAATAGATTAATTATGAAAAAAAGTATATTTAATATTTTTGTTTGTGCATCTTTGTTGATGTTGTCTTGTGAGCCTTTGGATAATGTTGAGTTAAACGAAGTTGAAGAGGTTTCTACTCAAGTTGATGACCCTATTTTGTTTCCTGATGAAGCACAGCCTATTGAGGTGTATGTGTTTCAGGGACCAACTGAAGGAATGGGAATGAATGAGAGATTTTTCATTTCTAAGGTAGCAGATGAAACAGGCCTTCCTCATTTGGCATTAACGATTCAATCTAATGTACCTTATGGTGAATTGGGGCTTTCGGATTTGGGTGATGAGGTTACCTTAGATATTATTGATTCTAGGTTAGCTATAGAGATAGGAGAGTGGGATCGTTCAGTAGTAAACCATTTTACGAATGATGGAATTGACCCAGATACACAGCCAGAGAAGCTACAGACTTGGTCGCCTAATTCGGGTAAAATTACTATAAAACTTGTTGATTTACGTGAGCAGGTATTTGGTGAAGAACTATTAGAGTATTATCAATTGTCTTTTGTGTTATCGGAGTCTGATTTTACACTTTCAACTGATGAAGATCGTTTAATGCATGTGGAATACCCAGAAACAACCATGTGGTTTGGTTTTCCTGTAGGAGGGTAATTCTGTATAGAGACAGAATTAAAGTTAGATTTATTTTAGAACCGTAAAATTTCAGAGATCTATTGTATAGATATTATCTGAAATTTTACGGTTTTTTCACTTTGTTTTTTAGCTTAAAAAACACCTTTCAAATTTCAGATATAACTAGTGAAAGTAACATCTCTTTATTAAGATTGAGGATATTTCAGTAGTTATCGTTATTTTCGTCGCTAAAAAATAAACTATGAAAGGGATTGTCTTGGCAGGAGGTAGCGGAACTCGTTTATATCCAATTACAAAAGGAGTTTCTAAGCAGTTACTACCTGTTTATAATAAGCCTATGATTTATTATCCGATATCGGTATTGCTTTTGGCGGGTATAAAGGAAATTCTTATAATTTCGACTCCTTTAGATCTACCTTTTTTTAAGCGTCTATTGGGAGATGGTAGTAGTTTAGGGGTTTCTTTTAGTTACGCAGAGCAAGTTGAGCCTAATGGATTAGCAGAGGCTTTTATTATAGGAGAAGATTTTATTGGAGATGATGATGTGTGTTTGATATTAGGGGATAATATCTTTTATGGGCATGGTTTACCTGAAATGTTACATCAGGCTGTTGAGCGTTTAAATCAAAATCAAGCTACAGTTTTTGGCTACTATGTAAGTGATCCTAATCGTTATGGTGTGGTTGCTTTTGATAAAACAGGGACGGTAACCAGTATTGTCGAAAAACCAGAACATCCAGAAAGTAACTATGCTGTAGTAGGTTTGTATTTTTATCCGAATTCGGTAATCAATATTGCTAAAAATATACAACCTAGTGAACGAGGAGAGCTAGAGATTACTTCTGTAAATCAGTATTATCTTCAGCAAAAGAGCCTTAGTGTTGAACTTATGGGTAGGGGGTATGCTTGGTTTGATACAGGAACACATAATTCTCTTTTAGAGGCATCTAATTTTATTCAAACAATTGAAAACCGACAAGGGTTGATGGTAGCTTGTTTAGAAGAAATCGTTTTTGATAAGAAATACATTGATAGAGGACAATTAAAAAGTTTAGCTTTACCTCTTTCTAAAAATGCTTACGGAAAGTATTTGTTAAGTTTAATAGAATAATAATAGGTATATGAAGGTTCAGAAAACCGATATAGAAGGAGTTTTGGTATTGGAGCCAAACGTTTTTAAAGATGAAAGAGGGTATTTTTTGGAGTCCTATAATAAGTCTAAACTTCCTGAAGAGTTAGCTAATATTGATTTTGTGCAAGATAATGAATCGAAGTCAACATTTGGGGTACTTAGAGGACTACATTATCAGTTACCACCTTTTGCTCAGTCTAAATTAGTACGTGTGATTCAAGGGAGTGTTCTAGATGTAGCAGTAGATATCCGCAAAGGTTCACCTACTTTTGGACAACATGTTTCTGTTTTGTTAACAGATGAAAATAAGAAGCAACTCTTTGTTCCTAGAGGGTTTGCTCATGGTTTTGTGGTTTTGAGTGAGACGGCCACTTTTGCCTATAAGTGTGATAACTATTATTCTCCAGAAAGCGATAGGGGAATTCGTTTTGACGACCCTCAGTTAGGAATTGATTGGCAAATAGATGCTTCTAAGGTGATTTTATCTGATAAAGATCAGAAACAAGTATTACTGAGTGAAGCTAAGGATTTGTTTAATTATGAGGAAGGTTTATATGTATAAGGTATTAGTAACAGGGGCTAAAGGGCAATTAGGAACGGAGTTTTTTAAATCTCAAGATAAGGCACCATCTAACTTTCAATTCTTTTTTGCTGATTCACTAGAGCTGGATATTACTAAATCTTCAGATATAGAGGAGTATGTGTTGACTAATGGTATTGGTGTAATTATTAATTGTGCAGCTTATACTAATGTAGAGAAAGCACAAGACTCTAAGCAACATGCTTATGAGGTGAATGCTTATGCTGTTAAAAACTTGGTTGAAATTTCTAAAAAATATAACGTAAAGTTAGTTCATATTTCTACTGATTATGTTTTTGATGGGAAAAATTATTTGCCTTATAATGAAGAGCAAATTGTGCATCCAATCAATATATATGGTGCTTCCAAAAGAAAGGGAGAGGAAATTATATTGTTGTCAGGTATAACCAATAGTTTGATTATTAGAACTTCTTGGGTATATGCTGCCCATGGTCATAATTTCGTAAATACAATGTTACGTCTTTCGGAAACAAAAGGTGAACTTAGTGTGGTTTTTGATCAGATAGGAGCTCCTACGTATACTTTAGATCTGGTAAAAGCCATATTGCATATTATACCACAATTAGAACAGCATGAACGTACTGAAGTTTACCATTACTCTAATGCAGGGGTGTGTAGTTGGTATGATTTTGCAGAGGCTATTTTTGATATAAAAGGTATTGATATAAAAGTAGATCCTGTGGCTAGTGATAAATTTCCAACTAAAGCAGCTCGACCTTTTTATTCGGTACTTAGTAAAAAGAAAATACAAAGTATATTTGGTGTAGATGTGCCTTATTGGCGTACCTCATTAAAGCAATGTTTAGAACAATAGAAAATATGAAATCGATATTAGTAACAGGAGGAGCAGGTTTTATTGGCTCTAATTTTATTAACTATTTTGTGCCTGCTTATCAAGATTACCACGTGATTAATCTTGATGCGCTTACTTATGCTGCGGATTTAAGTAGCATAAATGATTTTGAAAATGATAAACGATATACTTTCGTAGAAGGTTCTATTTGTGATCGTATACTGATTGAAAGTCTTTTTGAGAAATACGATATTCGAGGAGTTATCCATTTTGCAGCAGAATCACATGTAGATAATTCTAT
>CAYYNF010000083.1:0-9257 GCA_964472695.1 uncultured Flavobacteriaceae bacterium | reverse complement strand
GGTTTACTCACTATTACAGTGACTTAATAGTATGAAAATCTTTTCTGAAAAAAAGAGTGGGATAGTTCTTTTAATACCAATTGAATTATTTTTTTGGTATAATTACTATATCTTAATGTTTTGAATTTCAATTTATTTTCATGGTAAATAAATTGAAATCTTGACTGATTTGTTAAATTTTAACTAAAACGATATTTGTTGTTTTAAGATTCTGTTTTTAAGTGTGTTATGTTTGTTTTGGTGTTAATAACACGAATAAATTAGGATTATGGAAGATAATCAAAACAACCAATCTCCAGAATACAATGCATTGATAAGAGCAATGGATGAGTATAAGGCAGCAAGAGAACAGAAGAGAGGAATAAACTTGATAAAACGCAATAGAGCAAAGAAAGCATTCAAACAAGCCTTAGGTGCTTATGAGAGATCATTATCTAAGAATCATTTTTGAGATGATAAAAATATAGAAGCTTATATACAGTTATCTAAAAATATGATAAATAGTCGTTTATTGAGTGATGGGGTACATGCTCAATTCTCAACAGGTGGGACACGAGCATGTCTCGAACTGGAACAATTGTGTTTTGTTCGTAACTTAAACTTAGATAGAGATGTTTTACAACTAAAAAAAGATCTTTATAAGTTAGAGGATTTAAAGAATGAATATATATCAATGCTTAGAGAGGGTGAGGGTATTCTTAGCTCCACTTATTCAAATATTCGACATAAGATACAGGATCTTTCAGAAAGAATACAAGGTCATAACAAATTTAGGAATGTAGGAAAAGATTTCTACAAATTCTTACAAATTATTTTACAATATGAAAGAGCAACAATAGAAGGAGTACAATCTTCTCAAAATTCTAATAGTCAGACAACTATTAGTAGTAGTAATTTACTACAATTAGCTCAATCTCCTAAAAGACAACACAGAGCTTCTAATGGACAGGAGACTCTTTCTCGAAGCTCATTAACTTCGTTATCTAGTACCGACAGTATAACAAAATCACCTTTAACTAGAGGTAGAAGATATTAAATAGGTTAATTAGCGTTAAGTGAGTAAGTTATCTTTACTTAACGCTTTAAGTTTCTATAAAACTGATGTACCTAAAAAACCTATAGTAAAAAGAGAGATTATGATTATTGGGACATATATTACGAGTGTAATAATTGTTAGTATACCCCAAAATTTGTAGAGCGATTTTTGGTTACTGAATGCTTTATTCAGTGCTTCATTATTTTGAGTAGATATTGCTATTTTCACTTGCTGTGAAAACTTGAATAAGTACCAAGTCGGAAAAAAATAAAGTACTCCTGTTAATAGGTATATTCCTCCGAATAAAGGTCCTATTGCAGTAGGTATATCGTCTTCTTGTCCATCGTTAATTAAAGATATTACAGTACCTGAGAATATACCTGTAATAGCTATAATGCCAATAAAAATAAACCCTACAATTGATAAGAATTTAGTCCATTTTCTTGTTTCTGATAGGTAGTTTATTGCTGTGTTTGATACAGTAAAATTTGATGAAGGTGAGTTGTCATTAGTTAATTGTGTGGCTTGTTCTGTCATTTTATATTCATTTATAAATCGTATTATATGAAATATAGCTATTTTAATCGACACTATATTTTTGATACGAGTTATAATACCATTTTATTCTAATATTTTGTATTCTATATGTTGCTAGTTCGAGTTTGTAACTCGGAATTAGGGGGAGTATATATGCAAAATGTTTATTTGTAAATCGTATGAGTGTTTAACAAAAAAATCCTTTTATAACTTGTATAAAAGGATTTGAATGAAAGTATTTTTTGGATTGTACTAAACCCCTAATCTTCTACCGCTATTCTGTCTTTGAGATTGATTAGTAGTAGTTGAAGTTGCTGTTACAGCACTTGTTGCTCTATTTCTGGTGTTAAGTGTAGTCATGAAGAGTTCATTTTCACGTTCAGTACGTGTTTTATGTCTTCCCTCTGCTATAGCACGTTCTATAGGACTCCATTCTACAGCATAAGTTTTTGGGTTTTCTGGATTGATTTCCTGCTCTATTTTAGAAAGAAGAACTCTAAGGATATTTTCTTTAGCTATTGAAGTACAACCTTCCAAAGCAAACGAACGACGCTCTGAGAGTAAGTTTGTAGCATCTTTTTGAAGTTCCAAGTAAGCTCCTTTTCTAACTTCAGGGTCTTCTAGTTTTGCTATTTCTTTCATGGTTTCCTGAGCAACATAAGCAAGTTGCAGAGCTTCTATCTGTTCAAAATTTCTACTAAACCATTCTTTATAATTCGTACGATCAAATTCTGATTCTACTCTATCTCTTAAAGGAGTTACTAATTTACCCTGTGCTTTATCTTGTAGGGCTTTTCTATTAAAAGCATTAACGGTATCACCTATACCATCCAAAATAGCTATTACTGCTCCGGGAAACATTATACTTCCATATGTAATGATAGGACCCGCAGTAGCTAAACCAACTCCAACACCTATGACTGAAGCTCCTAATGCTATTCCTGCAGTAAGTTTATTACTATCAGATATTTCTGCATTGGTTTTTCCATGTTTTGGATGACTTACATCAACTCGATTTATTTGTATATCTGCACCTTCTGTAAAGTTAGAAGGCATACCAAAAGCCTCTATTAATTCCTGTTTTTTTTCTTCTGTTAGTTTCATTTTATTTATTTTTTGTCTTTAATAATCTGATTGAATGAATGGTGAATCTCTCTTCTGATATAGATCCATGTAAATTATCATGTAATTAAACACTTACCTCTATTATTTTATTTTTAATATTCCGATCCAAATGTACTGAAAACATTTTAGTTATTGTGAGGTAAATGGGGGGGAATATTGGGAAGCCTACAATTTTACATAAATTTCTTGTTTTACGCTTATTCTAATAATTGTGTTCTATGTAGTTGTTTTAGATCTATAGAAATGCACCTATAACTTTAAATTACATAACTAGGATTGTTAATTGATGTATTATGCTTATTTTAAGTTGATAGCAGGTTAAAATCTAAAGCAAATATGTTACCTTGTGCGCTGTAAAATATTAGATATTATGCCAAATCATTTAAAAGAAGCACTTGAGGATTTAGGTTATGCAGGACAGGGAAAGTCTGGATCTAAAGCGATTTCATTTTTTGAGATATTACGATTATTAGAATTTACCAAAGCACAAAGCATACTCAAGGCAATTACAGATATTCGGAGTGTTGATATAGATAATGATTTCTTTAATATTGATAATATCGATGATATTATAGATTTACTAAAACAAAGAGCTGATGACCCTAATGCAGAGGCTTACACTATAGAAGAGCTTAGTGAATTATTAGGAAAGGCTAGTGATCAAGATTTTGCTGCCTTATTTGCATATTTAGGGCAGGGGATTTATCGAAAACCAGGTGAACGTTTCGATAAAGCATCTCAGGTAACTCTTTTTGATGATCTAATTAATACTCATCAAGATCAATTATCAAAACATGTGTATAATTTAGGGTGTTTTGATGAGCAACTTCCAGAACCGAATACGCAAGCTGATCTCGCTATAGTCCATGGTTCAACTATGAATCTAGTTCAATCACGACTTGATTTTTTTCTAGAACATAAACATCTATTGGCTTATGATAGTCGGGGTATTTTTTGTGCAGGAGGAGATCGAAGTCTAATAACATCACCTGCTCCTTCTGATAGGGAGGTAGAGGGGGTAAGTGGCAATTTTATAGATTTATTATTACAAAAAGAAGGCTGTGAAGAAGGTTTGGAGTATCAAGGCATTCAATATTTACTTGAGCTAAGATATGGCTTATCACAAAACGGTAACGATAGTGAGATCACTGTAAAAGGAAATCAAGTACCATGTACTGTAATTTATGGAACTAGAGCGATCTCTGAGAATCCAAATAGAACAGATACTTATGGAGCTACACGACAAATGATTAGAGATATTTTGCATAAAGACCCTGAATTTTTCAATCAAAGACGAGATATTATTTCGGTATCTAATGATATTTATACATATCGTCAAGCTTTATGTGTAAAAAGAGCTTTTATGCAAGAACTCACACAGGAGCAATTAGCAAATGTACATATTTACCCTATGGGAAAAGCCAAAAAGAATATATCACAAATTAATGCTAAGATGCTATCAGATGTAGTTGGAGCACATTCAAAAGAAATGTTTTTTGATCGTTTCCCTGTTTTAAATAAGGTAAAGCAGGTTATTTTACTACAGTCGAGATTGAAGTTTGAGAAAGGGAAAACGGAACCGATAACACAACAGACGAATACTAAAGAACAAAAGATCAAAACAAAGATGATTAGTCGTCTATGTAAAAAAATAGCTTCACTACTAGGAAGGTCTGAAGAGCTAAAGGATAGTGAGCGTAGAGATTCATCTGTAAGTGCCACTTTACCTACCGAAGGATTTCTATCTAGAAGAGATAATGCAAGAGGAGCTTCTTATTATTCGAGTAGTTCTACATCTTCTACACGACATAACAAAGGAAGAAAATATGGGGTAAAACCATGAATCTAATATTAAAATTAGCTCATAAAACTTATATGGTTTATGAGCTAATTTTCTTTTTTATCCTAGAAAAGAAAGAGGATTATACCAATTGGAAACTATTATGACGTATATAAGTCGTTTCTTTTTCCTTCCTAGTGCAAAATAACCTTGAACCGTAGCTAAGGATATGTCTAAAACTTCTTTCTTCTACAAAGAAAAAATAATTCAATTAGTATAAAAAACGATCAACCTATTTTAGGAGTATTTGAACCTCTTTTTTTAGTATGCGATAAGGTACTCCTGTGACCTCTAAGTTCACGTTGTGCTCTGTTTTTAGAAGGTTTAGCTAAACTTTCTCCGGCAAGACGTGTAAATTCATTTTCTTTAGCAAGACGTTCTGTTAAACTTTCTCCTGAAAGAAAATAAGATAATGGACTACCTTTGTGAGCTTCACGACTAGTAGTATGTTTAAATTGTTCTAAAGTCTCATCTGTTTCTACGGATTTACCAGTTTCGTATTGTTTAAGATTTTCTATTTTTTCGAGTTCTATATCTTCAAGTCTTTGTTCTATATCTTCGAGTTCCTCATCGGTTATTTGTCCAATTCTATGTTGGATAACAGCTCTAGTAAGATCAGTAGGTTTTATTGAGCCTTTATATATTCCTTGTTCCCTTGACAACTCTTCACTAATTAGATCTCCATGAGAGAAACCTGCGTAATGTGTTTTTACTTCGATTCCTTCAGGAGGGGTTTGGGTAAAATCGCTCCAACTTTGTGCAAGGGGGTAGGAAGATTCCCTTACTTCAAAGCGTGAGGTTATTACATCAACTTTAAAAGTTACATTAGTTATTGCTTGAATCGTACTCAGCATTTCTGCTATTGATATATTCTCGGAATCAACCCCTAATTTTTCATTAAAGTCTGGGCCTGAAACAGGTTCCATAACAATGAGGTTTATTTCTTTTAAACTATCAGGAAATATTTTATCCCTTTTCTCTACAGGGACATTGAGACTAGATATAGCTTGTGCATACCATTGAGCAATAGTTCCTGTAACTCCTACTGCTGCTCCTCGACTATGACCCACTAGTACTAGTTTTTCAACTTCTGATTTTTCGGTAGTGTCTGGAGCTATAGCTTCTCCCTCTGAATTTGTTTTATCTGTGTTTTCGGTAGTATTTGAATTACCAAAATGCAAGGCATCTTCTAAAGCTCTAGACTGAATAATATGTGTATTTAAGCTGTAGCCTCTTATAAAAGTGAGTGTTTTGGTTATTGTATCCCACCAAGATGGTTCTTGATTTTGTTCCTCTGTAGGAATATTAAACAACCGATTAGCCATTCTACCTATTTTCCCAAAAATTGAGGGACTATATTCTCGTACAGCATTCATATTTTCGAAGGTAGCTACACCATCTACTAACCTTACGTTACATTCGTATTTTTTAGCAAGGGAAGCTAGCTTTAGGTTTTCTTGAGTTTTTTCAGCAGTTACTCCTGTTCCTGCAATATATACAAGTTCGGTTTTCATAGTTAAATAGGGTTTTTTATAGGGAGTTTAAAATACGTTTATTTGATGATGAAGATATTTTACACTAATCGAATTATTATTCATACGACAAATAATAGTTTTCAATTGGTATTTGGTGTTACTACATAGATTTACTGACTCTAGTTCTTTTTGAGGTTGCTTTCTTCTGCTTATCAGCCACCATTGTATGTTTTGATTTTATTGTTGACTTCATGAATTTAGCGATTTTCTTAGCAGCTTTCTTACGTTTAAAATCTTCAAACTTTTTTCGAATGATTTCTTCACGTAATGTCTTGGAGTCCAAGATAGGGTCAGGATTTTTAATAATACCTTTTTGGTATAAGAAATCTACGATATTCTTACATACTGTACGTTCAAAATTGATACGTTCTTCAGAGTCAAGGAAGGCTTGCATTGCTCCATCTAAATCAGTTATTCCTGCATCTTCAAAAACTTCAGGATTACAATAATCTAGCATGCAAGTTTGAATAAATTTTTCTAAATTTTCTTGCATTTCATCAGCATGCTCTTTTGTAGCTTCATGCTCCTTTATATCTAACCACAATGTTTCAGCAAGTAATTTTCCCATACTCATGTGTCTACTCTCGTCAATGTGATGCTGTTTATTGATGTGTTGTAATAGAGGTGGTAGTCTATCATCATTCATCATCTTTACATTATAATAGTCTGCTACTTTTTCAGCTACCAGTGTATATAAGAAAGCTTCATAACGTGCTTTTTTAAAGCCAAGAATATTTTTATTATCTATAATATCGATATCGTCTACATTACCGAAATCGTAAACTTTCCCAACATGATCTCTAGAGAATCGATAAAAGAAGTACTGATGTTTCTCTTCTTCTTCGAAAAAGTGTTCAAAGTATTTCTGATGCGTATCAGAGAACCCCTCTTTCATATAGGGACGCATTGCTCTGTCAATTGTACTTTCTTCGAATGCTGTTTGACTGAAGAAGTTTGCCAATTCAAAGCGTCCTAGCTTAATTTTTTGTTCTTCACTAAGGTTATTATAGAAATCAGTTCCGAATATTGTGACCATTTCGGGAGGCATCAATGTAGACTCTGGTGAGATATGTTCCCCCCAATTAAAATGTGTTTCAGGATCATACGTATTGTCCTCTGAAATTTTAGATAGTCTTTCTAATGTGTCACTCCCATTGCTTATGTCAGGAGTGGTATCTTCTGTTTTAGGTTCCGTATGACCTGTAAGCCATTCAAGCATTTTTTCTGTTTTTTACAAAAATAGAAGTTTATGTAAAAATGTAATTAATTCTTAGTTAGTAAATTATTTTAAATATTCCTTAGTTCATAGTGTCTGTTACTACATTTTTATCTGTTTCTAAGAATTCAATTATATCGATTGAGTTTTCTGTTGGATGTTATTTTTCTTGTACAGGCAATAGGTTTCAATAATAAGCCAATTTCATAAGGGGTATGATATAACTCACATTTCCCTTTTAATTTTTATAGTTAGTTATTTTACTTTGTTTGTAGGTTATTTCACTGAATTATAATGTAATAATACTGAATGGTAGAGTGAATTAAACCTTATGTCTTATAAAAAGTGGGTTTTAAGGTCTTTTTAGGTGTTTCGTCGAATATAAAGGTATTTTCACTGAATATGAATGTATATTTGAAGTAAGGACAAAACATTGATAATTATGAAAACGACAACTCTACTACTTAGCTTATTTATTGGTTCTTTTATAACAGTTTCTGCTTCGGCTAGCAAATGTAAAAATGTTATTGAGGCAGCTCATCTTACAGTTACACATTCTAAGAAAGCATTTAATGCAGAAACTCTAGGAAGAAGAAATGAATGGATTGATAAAGCAATTTTAGCTTTTAGGACTATAGAACAGAAAAGTTCAAAATGTTCATGTGAAGATGTTTCTCAGTATGCTTTTGAAGGATATAGAGCATCTGTAAAATCTAAAGAACAGCAAGGTGATCAAAAGTGGGCTGATTTTTATGCAAAACGTGCTTATAAGAAAGCTATATTAACAGCTAATGCAATAGAAGCTTGTACAGGTCATAGTTTTATTTTCAAAGCTTCAGAGTTAAAAATGGACGATGAGCTATTGACAGCAAGTATTGATGATGAAATTATTTTGGAAGATATGGTTGATACATCATATACTTTAAGAGATCTTGAAGTGGATTTGAGAAATGAAATAGAGGTTGCTAGTGTTAATAAGTCTTTTGCAGATATAGCTTATGAAGGTATGCAAAATAGTTATTTAGAGATTGTTAATGACGGAGGTTGTGCTCAAGCTTATGAACAAGCTATGATTACATTAGAAACAAATAGAAAAAAATTAGAAGCAGATGATTTATCATCTTATAAGAAAAAATATATCAGCCAGATAAATGGTATTGTAGAAGAGTTTGTTTTTGAATTCCAAAAATGTTCAAAAGAGGGGTTTTAATTTAGTTTAAGTTTGTATTGAAAAAGGGTTGAAAATTTAATTTCAACCCTTTTTTTATTTCTTCTTGAATCCAATAACTCATTAATTGTAGTTTAAGATAATATAAGTGTTAGTTATATTTTCTGAAGTCAATGTTGAATGAGTGAAAACCTATATAGGTATTGCTGGAGTATCTTTTACAGAGTAGTATAAAAATGAGCTGTGTACAGTTGAAACTCCTGATATACTAGATAGTTTTTCGTTTAAAAATTGATGAAATTCAGCTATTGTATTTACTACAATTTTTACTAAAAAATCGTAATTACCTGACACATAGTGGCATTCTGTTATTTCAGGGAAATCTTGTATAGTTTTTCCGAAATCATCAATTAACGATTTCTGATGCTTTAATATAGAAACTTGACAATATACAACAACCTCTTTACCTATTTTTTTGCGGTCAAGTATAGCTACATAGGATTTAATAACACCATTTTGTTCTAGCTTTTTAATCCTTTCATATGTTGGTGTTACACTAAGCCCCACTTTAGATGCTATTTCTTTAGTGTTTTGCTTTGCATTTTGCTGAAGTTGTATTAAAATATTTTTATCGATACTATCCATGAAGTCAATTATATTTTAGAGGTACATAAATTTTTACTTTATGTAAAAATAGAATTAAATTCTAAATATAGATATATTTAAGATAGAAAAGCTTTTTTATATTTTTATGTTGAATTTTTAGCTTTTTTTTGTTTGTTATTTTAGATTATTTTTCT
>CAYYNF010000082.1:0-9381 GCA_964472695.1 uncultured Flavobacteriaceae bacterium | reverse complement strand
GTAAAAACGCACACTTGTTGTCTGTTGTAGCAATAGAATTACTTTCAGTTCCATAACTATTACTATTTGCTAGATTAGTAATCTCTAACTCATGTAATCCTAAATCTATTGTCTCTAGTTTTGCAGTATCATTTACTTCGTTGTAATTAGTGTCATTATAAGTTAAAGTTTGTTTTTCACAAGAAGCAAATAGTACAACGATTAAAGAAGTAATTAGAGTGTTTACAATAGTTTTCATAATAAGTTAATTTTCAAGTTATAGGCGTTATCTTTATATAAGGTACATCCATTTTCCTGATATTCTATACATAGAAATAGGCTTCTCATTTAATACGAGCTAATATTCTGTGAATAGTTTATTCTATTCAGTATTCGTGTTTTTCCTAGATAAATAGATTTTAAGTGTTGTTTTTTAGTTGTTTACAGTGTTTTTGTACTTGTGAGGTTTAAGTCTGGTAGATTAATAGGTTAGGTTTATTGATTAAAGACTGGTTTTCGCTGAAAATGTAGTTAATCGTTTTTTATAAAATGGATATCGATTAGTACTAGGGAAGGTCTTTTTTTAGATTACATTTGCTTCGTACAAACAAAAAAACATATAAAAATGCCAAGATTAACAGAAGAACAGATTGATGAATTACGAAGATCAAATGTTTTTAGACCAGAAGTTTTAGCAACATTAGCAGGTGCACTACTAACTACAAAAGATGTAGAGCGTGTTAATTTTACTAATGAAGAACAAGAGCTTTATAATAAAGTATCAGGACAAGAGCCAGATGTTTATGGAGCTCAACGTGCTGTTTATGTTCCTAAACGAGATTCTGAATCAGTGAAAGTTTATAAGCCTACTAGTGAAGGTCATAATGTTCAATATGATGAGGCTCCTTACGGTAACTCAGTTACAGATAAACAAGTAGGAGAGAAAATGGGAGCAGGTGGAGCTTTAAATCGTCGTACTGAAACTGCTAAAAGATATGAAGCAGCACAAAAGGCACAAAAAGCACAACAAAAGGGACAAAAAGCTTCTTATCCAAATAGAGTTCCAACTATAAGATAGTTTGTCTAAACACAATTTAGAAAAATGCTTCAGAAATTTCTGAAGCATTTTTTTGTGCTACATATTTCAAGATGAAACGGTATAAGACTAAAAAAGCCCACTGAATGAATGTGGACTTTTTTAGTTTATAGATTAAGAGAATTCTATTTCACCGTAAAGATATTTCCGAAATCAGCAGGATCTACAAGTTGTAGTGTTGATCCGAAATGCTCGTTTATAGCCTCGATAACTTCATTGGCAAATACAGCGTTTCCTTTTTCAGATAAGTGAATCCCGTCAAAAGAGAAAGCACTACCCATAGCTCCATAAACTGTAGTACCATTACTAGTAATACCTGTAGTAGTTAAGTCATTTAAGGTTTGAGCAGCATCAAACAACATTACATCTTCACCTGACTCAATAGCCGCAGTACGAATAATGGCATTATAATCTTCAGTTGCTGTTTCGATAAGCTCTAATTCCTCAGGAACTAGTACTAAAGAATCGTCTAGTGGTGTCCCAATACCATAGACAGTAGTGGCATCTCCTTCAACGGCTGGTGTTCCTAATAAACTACCTGCAGTAAGTAAAATACGATCATTTTCGTTAGCTTTACGCATATTGATAAGTGCAGGATTTAATACGGTAAGATCTGTAAGGTATTCATCAATAATGACTACTCCATCTGAACCAGCAGCATCAAAAGAAATCAAACGCTCATTATACTCATCCACGTCAATTAGATTAAGTTCTAGTGCAGCTGTTAGTCCAGCATTATATGCAGCATAACCTGTATTTGCAGCATTTACAGTATCTTCAGCACTTTCGATATCATCATTTGCTTCTAATTCAGCCCAGTTAATTGAATTGTAAGCTACTCTTGTAAAGAAAGGTAGATCTTGTACGCTAGGGATGTTAAAAACAATACCAGAAGCACCAGCCCCTCCTTTAATAATATTTAATGATGATGTAAAGTGACTTTTAAAATACTGACTATTAGTAATGTCGTAATCATTAGTAGGTTCAACTTCACCGTCAGTAAGCACACCTACTCCTCCAGCAGTAGCATAAGACAGTACATCATTTCCTCCTAACCATAAGCTAAAAAAGGTAGGACTCTGTGCTGAAGCATCTCCTATTACAGTAGCATTGTCAGCACTAGCAATACGAGCAAAATATGGGTTAGCCTCATCGGTAGCTACTCCGCTAGGATTACCGTAATTCTCATCTAAAACGTCAAAACTTTTGATTCCTGGAATACCATAGTTATTAAAGTCACCTGAAATACGGTTATTGTAATCGTTGGCAGGGGTATCGTTAAAACGTACAGGGAGTTTTGTTTCGGAGTCTATTACGAATCTAGAAGGGTATTTAGGAGTTACGCCATCTTCTTCATAAATTCCTGAGAACCCTCCGATGTTATCATCCATAGAAGGGGTTACGAAGTCACCACCACCAGCAGCCTTCATTTGGTCGGCTATAATTTTAGGAAAAGCATTGTTTTGACCATCAGCGAATAATGCACCGTCAGCATATCCAGCAGTAATAGAGGCTCCTAAAGCAACATAGTTCGAGAAGTCCGCAGTTCCGCTATCTTGCGATGCTACAGTAGTGTTAATGTCAGTGTCAAATTGTGGCTCACAGGCAATCAATCCCATAGCCATAGCAGTTGTTAAGTAGATATATGATTTTTTCATGAATTACATTTTATAAGTTAGACCAATACCAGGAGCAAATACATTAGATACGTAGCTACCTTCAAAGCTATCGATCATATCGTCAGAGCTAGCATCGTATGACTCGTCTATTTCATCGAAGTATAAGTATAGGAATGATGCATCTACAGTTAACTTTTCAGTAATATCGTAAGAAAGTCCAGCTGTGAAACCATGAGAGTCATTACGAGGTGTTTCTGGAGAAAAGAATCCTGAAGCTACAGGAGATTCATCAAAATAGTACCCTGCACGTAGTACGATATTGTCTTTGAAATCATACTGAGATCCAAAACGGTACGTAGTAGTGTTCTCATAGTTACGAGGGTTAATAGAGTCAGGAGCATCACTGTTAAAGTATACATCTAATGATTCATAACGTCCCCAGTACGTACGATCAATTTGAGCCGTTACTAACCATTTTTCACAAAACTGCACCGAAGCACCAAAGTTTAACTCAGCAGGTAGAGGTAAAGAAGCTGTGAAAGTAGTATCTTCAAATGCACCAGTGTTTTCAAAGTCAGCCTCACCTTCTGTAACCTCTAGGTCAATATGACTACGGTAGTTTACCCCGAGAGTTACGTTATCGCTAGGTTTAAACATAGCCGAAGCATTCCATCCCCAACTACTCACACCAGTAGCATCAAGTGTCACGTTAGAACGCCCATTAGGGTTTTGTGATACTATACCTGTTACAGGGTCCTGTAAGTTTCTATTGAAGTTTACACCACCATTCACATAGATAGGTCCACCACCAATACTAAATTCAGGAGTTACTTTTACAGAAACTGTAGGGTTCACAAATACCGCAGCAAGTTCAATGTTGTTCACTAAGTTAGAACCTGCCCAGTCAGTAGGCCATTCTACTTTACTTCCGAATGGAGTGTTTACCGCTAAACCAGCACTTAACCAGTCGTTAATTTTGTAAGTTGCGTTTAAATAAAAAGGTGTACCAACATTGCTTTCTGTCTGGAATTCTTCTTGTGTATCTACATTCTGGTATTTCGTAGTAGCGAATACTCCAGTAGCACCTGCGGATACGTTTAATTTATTTTCGAGCCATACCATTCCCGATGGGTTGAAGAATGCAAGTTCAGCACTGTTTACTACGGCAACACCAGTGTGTCCCATAGCAAGTGCTTTTTGCCCTTGTAAGCTTACTCGATACCCCCCTGCGTATGTAGAAGAGGTAGCTAAACCTAATAGTAATAGGTTAAATAATTTTCTCATAGTATAAAAAGTTACATTACAATGTTTATTGTATGCATAGCAATGAGGTTGCCATGCTTTATTTAGAGGGTTAAATTTATTAATTTGATCTACAAATCAAACTATTTATTTTATAAATTTTAAAGTATGTGCTAAGAAAAGACTAGGGTTTTCGGCGTGTAACCAGTGCCCAGCTTTTTCGATATCTCTTATTATATAGTTAGCAAAGTGTTTGTTGAGTAAAGGGATGTCACTGTCGAGTACATAGTTAGCAGCTGTTCCTCTTACAATAAGGGTAGGAGGGGTACAGTGTGCTTCAGGAAATAAGCCTTGCCCTATTTCATCTATTTTCTCGGTAAGTGTTTTTAAGTTTATGTATAATTCGTATTGATCCTTAGAAATACGTTTTAGATTTTTTAATAAGAACATACGTATTCCTGGTTCTTTTACATATTCACTTAGGGTTAAATCAGCTTCCTTACGAGATTTTATTTTCGAAAAGTCAAGAGCATTCAACCCTGCGAGTATATCCTGGTGATGTGGAGGGTAATATCTAGGGGTGATATCAGCTAGAATCAGTTTTTCAACATATTCGGGGTGCTTTGCTGTAAAGTGCATAGCTGTTTTTCCTCCCATAGAATGCCCTAGTAAGATGCATTGATTAATCTCTTTTTCATTCATATAGGCAAGTAAGTCGTTACTTAGGTGTTCGTATGAAAAGGCATCACTATGTGGGCTTTTTCCGTGGTTGCGTTGGTCTATTAGGTGCACTTCAAAACCTTCTTCTGCATATTTTTTTCCTAAACTTTTCCAGTTGTCGCTCATTCCTAAAAAACCATGAAGAATAAGCATAGGTTTTCCTTCGCCAAGAATATTGCTGTGTAATTTCATAAACGGTATTTTGCTAAAATCGAAAATACAGTTATTTTTTTAGATCATCACTAGTACTTTAGCTAGAATATGTCTTAAGTCTTTTCTGTAGGTAGGTCAGTGAAAGAATGTGTTATATAATAATGTAAGGGCGAACTTATGTATTCGCCCTTATATTGTATGATCGTGGTTTTGGATAATGTTTTATCTATTGATAATTGAATCCCAATATTTTCCCATTTGTCCTCTGTTGTTATTTTTAAATTCAGAAGGCAAAGTAGCAGTTTCATTTATGTATGCTTTGTAGTTGAATGTCTCAATATATATATCATATAGTCTCTCATCAAAACTCACATAATAATTGAGCATCCATAATAATTCTTCATCTACATTTTTTTTATCTAACCACTTTTTTAATTTAGTTAGGACTTGAATTTCAATATCAGGTATTAAGTTTCCAATTCCGGTTAAGTACTGGGGTTCGGAATAGCAATACCATTGAATAAAGAGTGCACGTTTTAGAGCTTCAAGGTTTCTATGACATATCTTGGAGTATTCATAATGAATCTTAGCATATTCATCAAAGATTTCAACGAGTCTTAATCCAATTGAGGATCTCGATTTATCCGTTTCATATAGTTTAATTGTAGCTTTGAAGAGTTTATTTTCTCTATTATTTAGGTAGTGTAGTCTTTTTCGGTATGTAAAAGTCTTTAAGAAGTTCATAATAAACTCATATCCAAATAACCAAAAATTAAACTTTTAGTTTACGTAAATATATTTGAACGACATTTTCTAGTCCAAGGTATAGTGATTCACAAATTAGAGCATGTCCTATGGAAACCTCAAGTAGGTTGGGGATATTTTTAGCAAAAAACTCGATGTTTTCTAAAGAAAGATCATGACCGGCATTAAGTTGCAAGTCTAGTTTATTAGCTACTATAGCAGCTTCTACATATGGAGCAATTGCCTTTTCAGGGTTGTTATCATACAGTTTAGCGTAGCTTTCGGTGTATAGTTCTACACGGTCAGTTCCAGTTTTTTTAGCTCCTTCGATCATTTCGGCTACGGGATCTACAAAAATTGAGGTACGGATATTATTTCGTTTAAACTCGGCTATAACTTCAGTTAAAAATGCTTCATTTTTTACGGTATCCCATCCTGCATCACTGGTAATGTTAGTAATAGCATCAGGTACAAGGGTTACTTGTGTAGGTTTAGTCTCGAGTACTAGGTCAACAAATTTAGGGATAGGATTTCCTTCAATATTGAACTCGGTAGTTACAATTTTTGAAAGTTCTCGGGCATCGTTATATGTAATATGACGTTCATCGGGTCTAGGGTGTATCGTGATACCTTCTGCTCCAAAATTTTCAATATCTGTAGCACATTTTAGTAAATTTGGTACATTACCTCCTCTAGCATTACGGAGCGTTGCAATTTTGTTTATATTTACACTGAGTTTTGTCATAAAACTATTTTTTTGCAAAAGTACAAACTTCTTCTCTACAAAATTTATAATTAAATATTTTTCTAAACTTAGAGATGTTGGTGTCATTTTAGAGCTTTTAATAAGGAGGTACTTTTTTTAAATATGTTTTTAACAGAATAAAGATGATGTAACACAGTGTTTTAATAACTTAATTATATATGGACATTGAAATATTAAATGAAATTCAGCCATTAAAAGTAGATGTACTTATTAAAGATGCTAGACTCCTATTTCAGGACTTTCCGTATTCACATTTACCAGTTATCGATGGTGATAAGTTTCTAGGCTGTATTGAGCAGTACGATGTTCATTCTATAGAGGAGGATAAACTCATCAGTGAATGTGTGCATTATCTTGAAAACATTTTTATTACGGAGGATATGAGTGTTTTGGAGGTTTTGGAGGTATCTAGTAAGTATGAAACTAACATAATTCCAGTATTATCTCAAAGTGAAAAGGAGTATCTAGGTTATGCGGAAATTGGTTCGATTATTAGAGATTTCGGGGAAACTCCATTTATGAGCGAGTACGGTACGGTAATCATTGTCCAAAATGGAATAAATGACCATTCATTTTCAAAGATATCACAAATTGTTGAATCAAATAATACTAAAATATTAGGGGTGTATATTTCTGACATAACTAATGATGTTGTTGAAACCACGCTAAAGGTTGGTAACGGAGATATTAATACAATACTACAGACTTTTAGAAGATACGGTTACCAAGTGGTTATTGATCATGTGAGTGATGTTTTATTGAGTAATTTAAAGGATCGTTCTAGGTATTTTAATCGCTATTTAAATATTTAATCATGAAGGTAGCTATTTATGGGCAGTTCTATCATAAAGATTGTGGTCTCTATATAGAGCAACTTTTGGATATTTTGCATATCAATGATATTGAAGTTGCTATAGAAGAAAAGTTTCTAGTTATTATCAATGAAAACCTATCAAGTACCTATGATTTGGAAACTTTTACAAGTTTAGATGAGTCTTACGATTTGTTTTTTAGTATTGGAGGAGACGGAACTATATTAAGATCGGTTAATTACGTTCGCAATTTAGAAATTCCTATTGTAGGGATTAACACGGGGCGTTTAGGTTTTCTGTCAACTATAAAGAAAGAGACTTTAACCCATTCTATTATATCCATATTACAGGGAGAGTGTTATTTTAGTGAGCGAACCCTTATTGAGGTAAATACCTCTACAGGAGAGTGTTTTTCAGGACTTAACTTTGCCTTAAATGAAGTTACAGTAAGCCGAAAAGATACTACTTCAATGATTAGTGTAGATACGAAGGTTGATGAAGAGTTTTTGGCAACTTATTGGGCAGATGGTCTTATTGTTTCTACTCCTACAGGGTCTACAGGTTATTCTTTGAGTTGTGGGGGGCCTATTATTATGCCAGGTACTTCAAGTTTTTTAATAACTCCTATAGCACCGCATAACCTTAACGTTCGACCGTTATTACTTCCTGATAAAAGCACTATATCTTTACAAGTAAATGGAAGGGAAGAGGAATGTTTGATTGCATTAGATTCTAGGTCTTATGTTTTTCCTAATAATACTCAGATTTTTATTAAGCGTGCCGATTTTCGAATTAAGTTAGTTTTGTTAAATGAAACTACTTTCTTTAAGACACTACGAGAAAAAATGTTTTGGGGAGAAGATCGAAGAAATTAAAAAAAATAAGTGACACTTTTATACTATAGTCACCACAGAAAAAGAACAGTATATATGCTAAACTTCTATTTGTAAATCGTATTATTACGTATTTTAAGATTGATATTTATATAACGCACACTACCATATAGAATATGCAAAAGTTATTTTTAATTCTAATTAGTTTCATGTCTTCAGTAGCTATTTATGGCCAAACCTATGAGGTAGGGCTGTCGTTAGGACCAACTAGTTTTAGAGGAGATATAGGTAATTCATTTATTATTAATCCTACTGATGTAGGCTTTGGAATGGTTGCTAAATGGAATAGAAGTGAACGACATTCATTCCGATTTTCAGCAAGCTATCTTTCTGTTAGTGAAAATGATCGTAATTCATCTAACGCATTGCAAAATGCAAGAGGCTTTGAGTTTTCTAATGCTATTAAAGAGTTGTCTATGGGGATTGAATACACTTGGTGGGAATGGAATTTGCATGAAGATTTTCGACAGTCAGTACCTTACCTATACACCGGTATTATGGGGGTTAGTTATGGGGACTTAGCACTTTCTAGAGATCAAACTTTTAAGGCTTTTGATAATACCTTCGCAGTAGGGATTCCTATGGTAGTAGGCTTTAAAACAAATTATTTTGATAAGCTTATTTTCTCATTTGAGCTTGGAGTAAGGTATTTATTTGCAGATAATTTAGATGGAAGTGCTCCAGATAACTTAGAACTACCTATAGAGAATAGATTGTTTTTTGGTAATGCTAATTCAAATGATTGGTATACCTTTACGGCTTTTACGCTTACATATACCTTTGGGCGTAAACCTTGTTATTGTATTTTTTAATTTTTTAAAAGAAGAAAAGTGTTAGATCAATTAAATGATAATATCCCTCAGCACGTTGCTATAATAATGGATGGTAATGGTAGATGGGCAAAGAGACAGGGGCTTATGCGTGTTGTTGGGCATGAATCAGGAGCTCAAGCGGTAAGAGAATCGTTAAAAGCAAGCCTTGAAATAGGTGTCAAGTATTTGACCCTATACGCTTTTTCTACTGAAAATTGGAATAGACCTAAAAGAGAGGTAAATGCTTTAATGAGTCTACTCGTAAAATCACTTAAAAAGGAACTCCCTGAGCTTAAAAAAGGTAAAATACGACTTAATGTCGTAGGGAAGACTTCTGATTTACCTGAAAAAGTGCAAAAGGAGCTGGCGTATGTAATACAGGAAACACAAGAGTTTGATGATTTAGTACTTACACTTGCATTGAGTTATGGATCTAGAGAGGAGTTAGTAAAAACAGTTAAAGAAATTGCTGATAAAGTAAAAAATAATTTAATTTCGCAGGAATCAATAAACGAACAACTCATTGAGCAGCATTTGTACACTAA
>CAYYNF010000081.1:0-9440 GCA_964472695.1 uncultured Flavobacteriaceae bacterium | reverse complement strand
TGTATATACTTTAAAAATACAAAAAAAAACCAATTAACGAACCAAAAATGTCATTTAACGAATGTTTTTTTTACCCCCCTTCCTAAATAGACAAACTAAAGACTATAGAAATACGTTAAAAGGACCTACAACTCTAACAATCCTTACCATATAGAAACACATTTCACATACACTCCTGTACTTTTTCTTATACGAATTGAAATATTATTTGTCGTATGAATACGTTGAATTATTTTTTCTTTTGCACTAGACAGGAAAAAGAGACGACTTATGTGCGTCATGATATTTTTCAATTGGTATCATATAATTGTATCCAAAAAAAACCGTAGCTTAATCGCTACGGTTTTTTTACCTATTATATTATACGATTTACAAGCGGTCAGTAATTTTACATTAACCGAAGTAAAAAACCTTTTATTGCGATATACTATTTTTAAATTAGTATTATATAGATATAGGTCGAAGGACTCCTCGTGTATTTCTAGAATTATTTTGTCCTAAACCAGTTTTAGCTCCTTTAGACCTTTCTTTTCTTGGTGTGGTGAAATCTGAACTAACACCGCGAGTCACTTGTTGAGATTTTGCAGCAGCAATTTTACTAGAGGTGCTATTAATAGCATTCAAGAAAGCTTGAGGAACTGAACGAGAAATCTTTGCATATTGTGATATGGTTTTAGGAAAAGCCCCACCTATCCCCAATTTACCAAGTACACCCTTATACACTTTTTCTTCTGCTATAGCCGCTTGAAACTTTCCTAATTTCTGATGCAATTCTACACCTATACGCACTTCTAAAAAATTTCTGATCCCAGCTTGTTGTTTACGAATTTTATCTATTTGCGACTTCAACATATCTGGCTTTACTGCAGATTCTAATTGAGACAGCTGTTTTAACTTATTTTTTATATTAACAATCTGAGGTATTGCTTTCTGAAAAGTTTCTTGGCTTATAAACTCACCATTATCAAAAGCATCTAAAAAAGTATTTAGATCCTCTATCTGCTGTTTCTGTTCTAGTTCTTTTTTTGCTTCTATTTGTTCTCTCTCTACAACTTCTTCATCTTGCCTTCTTTGAATTATTTCTTCTACTTTTTCTTCATGTATACGTATTTGTTCTGAAGTGAATCTAGCAATAGGTTCAGCCTTGGAAACATACCCAGCTCTATTTTGAACATATTGCTCTTTTCTATATCTATAATCTATATGACTCTCATTTGACCTTTGCTGATTGTGTTCTGTAAAAACATCACTAGCTTGTTCCCATGTACTTTTCCCCATAACCTTTACTTTCGTACAAAAATACAAGTAAAAAAACTACACCCTCCTATTCATTAAATAGACTCCAAAATCAGTAAGTAGCTTCTTTTTTTCGGTTGTAATACGGAGTTGCTCCAAACAAGCAAAGGCTTTTTGAGTATATGCTTCCATCTCTGACTTAGTAGCTTTATCAGCTTTTATTTCTTTAAATAATGCTTTCACTTGTGCAACTTTATCCTCACTAGCTATACTCAAGTTATTCACGTATAAATCCTGTAACTTCTGCTTTTGTGCATCGGTACCTAACTGCATAGCCTTTAAGTAAAGTAGTGTCTTTTTACCCGCTATAATATCGCCACCTACCATTTTACCAAATTTTTCAGGATTACCAAAAGCATCTAAATAATCATCTTGTATTTGAAAAGCAACACCCAAATATTTTCCAAAGTCATACAACACCTGAGCCTCTTGATCGGTTGATTTTGCTGCAATTGCCCCCATCTTAAGAGCAGCTCCTATCAAAACAGCTGTTTTACCTGTGATCATGTTAAGGTACTCTTCATAATGAACCTCATGATCATTTTCAAAATTCATATCATATTGTTGCCCCTCACATACCTGTAAAGCGGTTTTCGAAAACACCTTTATCATCTTAACGAACAGATCAGGAGTATAAGCTTCTAACTGCTGATACGCCATTACCAACATCGCATCCCCTGAAAGGATAGCGGTATTGGTATCCCACTTAAGGTGAACCGTCTGCTCCCCTCTTCGAAGAGGCGCCTGATCCATAATATCATCATGTACTAAAGAGAAATTATGAAAAATCTCGACAGCCATAGCTGCAGGCAATGCCTCGTCAACTGAAATTCCGAAGACATCTGCTGCCATCAATGCCAGTATAGGACGAATACGCTTTCCTCCTATATTAAGAATATAATCTATAGGTTCATATAATTCTTTGGGTGACCTTTGGTCTTTTTTGAGATTTTCTAAATATGCTAAGAAAGTCTTTTGATACGAAATTAATTGCTCCACTACAAAAAAGTTTGATTTCAAAAATACATCTTTTACATTGTTGTTAATTTATATTTCACGAATATTTAATAGCATAAAGAAAATTAATTTCAAACTTATTACCAACATAAGCACATCAACCACGTGTATTTTTTATTATTACTGCCTGACATTTTTCTACAAAAGGGTCGATAGGGATAATCATTTGACAAGCAGCACCTGTACCATATAATTGTTTCGCAATACTAGCTTTCACATACGTTCTCAACAGAGCATTAGTATCTTTTTGATTTACTTCCGACACTCCTAAATCTTTTTTGAAACGTACTATTAGACTATCAGGAATCTCTAAAGCTTTAAAATCATCTAGACTTAAACTATTATAATACTTACGATTATTTTCGAGTTCTTCAAATATAAAATCACTAAAAGCATCAGTATCTATTAGTGCTTCTAGAATTGCAGCATCTGAATCATTATTTCTTTCAATATAAACGTCAGGAATAATTCCCCCACCACCATAAACAATACGTCCACTCTTAGTTTTAAAAATTAGAGAATCATTTACTTTTATTTTTGAAGAATCCTGTAATTCCCCCGATGTATAGCGCTCACTATAGTCTTCGTAGTAAGATTTTTTATCCCCCTTTACATAAGGTCTTTGTATTGATCTTCCTGAAGGTGTAAAATAACGAGAAACCGTGATACGTGCACTACTTCCATCTTGAAATTCCAAGAACTGTTGCACAAGCCCTTTACCAAAAGAACGCCTTCCTATGATAGTTGCTCTATCGTTATCTTGAAAAGCTCCTGCTATAATTTCACTTGCTGAAGCTGAATTTTCATCAATAAGTAAATAAGCATTAGTACCCTTATACTTACTACTACCTGTAGCAATAGATTCTTCGATATCACCTGCTCGATCTTTGGTATACATAATAAGTGTGCCTTTCTCCAAAAATTCATCGACAATTTGCAATGCTGGCTTTACATATCCACCACCATTCTGACGTAAATCAATAATTATATTTTGAAACTTGGGTAGCTTCTCCAACTTTTGCATAAATTCACTGTATGTCGTTTGCGAAAAACGTTCAATACGTATATAAGCAGTACTTTGGTCAATCATAAAACAAGCTTGTACACTAGCTATAGGAACAACAGCTCGTTCAATATTATAATTTATGATCCCTTCTTGTGGGCGGTATACTTGTAATGCTAGCTGAGATCCTTCTTCTCCTTTAAGATAAGAAATACGATTTTCGTCCTGTGCCTTTACTCCATACAGTGTATCATTATCAACCAGTAAAATACGATCCCCTGGCTTTATACCGGCACGACTACTAGGACCACCAGCAATAGTATTAATCACTACAATGGTATCCTTATGAATAGAATAATTAATACCTATACCTACAAAATCACCACGCATGCGTTGCTTTACTTGATCTGCGTATGTTTTGTGTATATAGGTTGAATGAGGATCTAACTCCCTTAACATTTGTTCGATACCTTCATCTACAATTTGATCAATATCAACAGCATCTACATAAGTATCTTGAATGAAATTAATAAGGGATTCTAATTTCACATTATTATCGTCTTTAAAGATTTGTAATGTACCATTATACTGCATATAATTTTCGGCAACAATTAAGCCTAGAATTACCCCCAAACCTAAAATAAACAACGACTTAAATCCTTCCATATATTATTTCACTAATTTACCTCCTCTATTTGCTCCACGACCACTCCTGACTTTACAAGAAAGTCTACCCCCGAATCGTCCTTATACTTCTGTAAGAATACCACTCTTTTTATTCCTGCTTGCAAAATAAGCTTACTACACTCTTTACAAGGAGATAAGGTTATATACAAGGTAGCATCTTTTGCTGATTGGGTAGATGATGCTACTTTCAATATAGCATTAGCCTCTGCATGTAGCACATACCAATTGGTATTCCCTTCATGATCTTCACAACAATTATCAAAACCTGTAGGAGTACCATTGTACCCATCGGAAATAATCATACGATCTTTAACAATAATAGCTCCCACTTGTTTTCGTTTACAATGAGACAACTTTGCCCATTCACGTGCCATACGTAAGTAAGCTTTATCAAACTTAAGTTGTTTTGAATCTGTCATATATTCTTTTTCTATTATGTAGGACTTTTGTACAGTAACGTTATAGTACGTCGAACCCAAAAGTCTAGGAGATACTTTCCCTGAGTATTAATTTATTTTATATGCTTTTATAAAAAGGAAGAGCACTGATCTGAAATCTCATAGAATTTACAGGCTAACACAACACCGACCTACAAATCTATATATAAATATAGTATAAGTTATTTTCTTATTAGACGAACATTCGTAAATTCCTAAAAATAAAACAGGTGTCGATCAGCTTTAAATAGAAAAATCAGAGGTTTGCTCACAGATTAAGCTTAAGGGTATAATAATACTAGTATTTCTAGAAAGAAACAATAGCCTCATAAAAGTCTATAGGGTCAATCCCCAAATGCCTTACAAGTGTATTTACAGCTTCAAAGTCATATAACACCGAGATACAAGTAGTTTTTAATGGCAATGCACCTTCGTCTGTTTCAATATAACTCTCTTCTCCATTAGAAGTATATTTAGGCAAACTGTAGCCTAATTTTCGTACTTGTATAGTACTATTATCTATACATTCAGAAAGCTCCTTATCATCTTGGTTATAGATTAAAATTCCTCCTAAAGTAATTTCTGAAATAAACTCCTCTAATCGCTCGTCGAAAGAAGTTACCACAACAATATTGGGATGATAATTGCCTAATGGACTTTCCGAGGTGTTAAAATCAGACTGAACAACTTGAAAGTCTTCAAAATCTTCTGCAATCGTCGGAGTACCTTGACTCGACAATAAAGCTATATCGGCCTCTATATATGTGAAAAGATGCGATAACATAGCAGCTATACCATGGGTATCCGTATGTCCTGTTATCAATACCCTTGATTTTAATCTCAGGTATTCATAGAGCCATTCAGTATGTGTATATAAGGAAGCTCCTATATCCTTAATTTGTTTTATTGTAGTAGTAAGATCCTCCTGAGTACCTCCTAAAATATAGGAAACATCAGCTGACAAACTCTCTGTTTCAAATAGAAGTTTCTCTCCTAAAGACGCTATAGCTGGTACACTTTCGGTATGACTATAGGTTACTTGACACGCCTTTAACAATAAAGCCTCTGCTAATTTTTGAGCTAACGGATCATTAAGACCTATAAAATGTACTTGCATACTCATCATATTTTTAAAAAGACAAATATAAGGTTTATACAATTTACAAATGATAATTTCATGTACATGTTACTTCTCATACAACTATAGTTAAAACCTGTGAACGATAACTGATAGTACACCTAGAGCAGGAAACTAGTTGACCGATTCAATAATTCTGAAAGCTTCTTGAGCTGCCTTAGGGTTGTAAGTACTTAATATATTCGCATAATTTTCAGCAACTCTTTTACTCCCCCCTAATATACTTGGTAATTCCGAATACAATTGCACTAGCCCCAAATAAGCATCTGTATACTGATCATTAATTTCTATAGCTGTTTTCATATGTAATTTTACATCATCTAGAAATTGAAAGACCTTTGTCTTATGTTGCTTAATATAAAGTCCCAGTGCCCCTCCATACTTAAAATGGTATTCTTCATTTTCGGGATACTGATCTACCATCTTCTTCATCAAAACTGCTGATTCCTTATAATTTGCTTCTTTAAAATAAAGGTTTGATAAATGATAGATTACCTCATAGTTTTTAGGGTTTTGAGCATATAATGCCAATAATATTTCCTTAGATGCTTCTAATCGATCTTCCTTATAATATCCTAAAGCCCGATCGAGATCGGACTGTGCATAAATAGAACTAAACATGATGAAATAAAATAAAAAAAGACGCATATAATGAATAAAATAGTTATACCCTAAAATAGAAATTTTACAAACATATTATTTCCGTAATTTAACAAATACCCTGAAGCATTTTATTCAATCTGAACCAAAGCTATATTCAACGTATAAATGCGACTATTTAAAACAAGATTTATTAATATAGAAATAGGATAAAAATTTTAGATTATGAAAGTAGATATCTACTGTACACAACCAACATAAAATTATATTGACAATAAAAAACTCATTTTGCAGATACATGACTCCAACACAGCTTAGCCTTTTCTCATTTTCAAACAGTCTTCAGATTCGAGAATAAAATTCTCTATTGGCATATAATCAAATATCTATACTATTTAGAATGTTATTATGATTTTATGATAGTAATTTATACCTAATAGCTATAAAGTTACTACTTTTATAATCCATAACTTATTAATAAAATACATGAAGTTTACTACTTATCTATTGTTTTTTTCAGTTCTTTTTGTACAATGTTCTTATTTTCAAGAAAAAAAAGACATTACCAAACTATGGTCAGAGGTAGAAAAACTTGAAAAATCGAGCAAATTAGAAAGTGCTTTAACTAAAGTTGATACAATTATACAGGAAACCAAGAATAGTAAAGAAACAGATTACTTAAAAGCACTACTATTACAATGGAAATTTAGACAAGTAATAGAAGAAGATTCTCAAGAAAAAATCTTAGCTAACCTTGATGAAGCTATTAAGGAACAAAGTTTCCCTCGAAAAAACATTCTACAGGCTTATAAGGCTAAATTTCTCTCTCAACATCTGTACACTCATTTGTGGGATATTAAAGATCGTGTACCATCAGATGACAGTAAGGAATATAGTTTCCACACATGGGATATAAATACCTTTATTAAAGAAATAGATACGCTATACGATCAAGCCTTACAACCCATAGATAAACTTGCAGGTACACCCACTGACACATTAAAAGATCTTGTCACTAATGACAATGGAAGTACTACAAATTATTATCCTAGTTTATTTGATATTATAGCTCATGAAGCTATTGCTTTTTACAACAATAGTCCTTATGGTATTGTATTACCTAAAAATGCTTTTGCCATGGAGTCTTTATTGTTTTTTGCTCCATCTAAAGAATTTGTAAATTTTGATATTGAAACTAAAGACAAACAATCTTTACTATTCAGAACGATTGCAACCTATCAAAACCTAGAGCGTATACACCTCAAAAAGAATAATACCGCACCATTACTCTATAATTATTTAAAACGACTTGATTTTGTAAATAAAAATTACAAGGGATCTAACTTCAATAAAGACATACAGGTTAGTATACGTGACACGAAAAAGAAAATCAATGATAATTCTATGTCACTAGACATGGCATTAGCTAATAATTACTATGAAAATGCTAGTACAAAAGATAAAAAAGGTAATTATGTTTTTCCCGACTATAATACAAAATCACACAAAATCTGTGATGAAATTATTGCTAGATCAGTAGATCAGAACACAAAAAATAAAGCGATAAACCTAAAAGCAAAGATTGAACAGACAGCTATAACCTGGGAAGGTTTACCTGAAATCACTCCTTTTCAGAAAAGTTTTGCAAAAATCACTTATAAAAATGCTAGCAAAGTAAACCTAAAAATATATAAATTTAATACTCGTTTTGATTTAAAGAATTTTGGAGAGGAAAAAAGGGAAGAAGAGATAGAAAGCTTCTTTAAACTATTAAGACCAGAGCATGACCTTAATTATGATCTATCTAAAAAAAACAACTTCAACCTTTATAGTACCGAAGTATTAATTCCTGAACTTACTCCAGGAAATTATTATTTCCGAATTACCGCTACAGGCAGAAACACGACCAAACCTAAGTATAGAAAAGTACAATCAACTCATCTTAGTGTAAACAAAAGAATTGTAAATGATGAACTCATCTATCAGGTACTTTACAAATACACTGGTGAACCAGTTGCTAATGCTTATGTAAAATTCATTGTTAAAGAGAATAAAGACGGTAAAGATGTTTTTTTATACAAAGATTCTGAAACTAATAAATTAGGTGAATACAGAAAACCAAAGAGTGAGCGTTATAAGAATGCTACTATGGTTATTGGAAAACTTAAAGATACTATTTCAGTTCAGAGTAGCGACCAATATCTTGACTCAGAAAAAACGAAAGAGAAGTATCAAGCAAAAATCTTAACTTTTCTAGACCGTAGTATATATAAACCTGGTGAAGATGTTTATTTTAAAGCATTAGCTTTCTTTAAAGAAAAAGGAAAAATTGGAATGTTATCCGAAAAAGAAGGAGATAATATCATCAAAATAGCCATAAGAAACCCTAATAATCAAATAATTTTCGAAAAAGAATATCGCACCAATAGTTATGGATCTATAGAGGATCATTTTCATCTAAATGAACTAGAACTAAAGGGAAAATATAGTATAGAGGCAAGTTTTAGTGTTCCTAAGAAAAATTGTGTACGATACAATGCTTTCGAAACCTTTCAAGTAGAAGCTTACAAGGCTTCTAATTTTGAAATAAACTTTTTACCTAGCCCTAAAACCTATAAACCTTTAGATAATGTTCATACATATGGCATTGTAAAGTCTTACTTAGGCACTCCAATAGTCAATGCTAAAGTGGAATATAATGTAATACGAAGTACTGTACCTCGTTACAGTTGGTCTAAACATCAAAATAATAATGACAGTCAACAAGTGGCTTCAGGGAGTGTTAAAACCAATGATGACGGAATATTCGTAATAGATTTTAAAGCACTTACAGGAAATAGTAGAGAAGAACAACTCATCTTTAATTATGAAACAAGTGTAAAAGTTACTGATATTAATGGGGAAACACAACAAGCGAAAACAGCACTGAACGTAAGTAAAAATAATTTAATAGCAGAAATAGACCTTAAAGAAGAGTGGAATAGTGAAGAAGATCAACAAATTCATGTCCGTGTAAAAGATATTAATGGAGCTGCTATACACTCTCATGGTGTCGTTGAGGTACATAGACTGATACCCCCTAAACGTTTCCTGAACCCAAGACCATGGAAAAAACCTGATATTCAAAATATTGAAAAATCAAAATTCAAAGAATATTTTCCACATATACCTTATGAAGAGGAAAATCTTATTGAAAATTGGGAAAAAGGAACATTGGTATGTAAAAAAGAAATAAAAGATCTACATTATATTTATCTAGAGC
>CAYYNF010000080.1:0-9483 GCA_964472695.1 uncultured Flavobacteriaceae bacterium | reverse complement strand
GTGCACCTCCTAATGGCTCTTTTATTATACCATCTACTAATTTAAACTTAGTCATATTTTCAGATGTTAGCTTTAAAGCATCGGCCGCTTTCTCTTTATAATCCCAGCTTCTCCATAGAATAGAGGAACAACTTTCTGGAGAAATAACGCTATACCACGTGTTTTCTAACATTAACACCTCATCTCCTATTGCAATACCTAAAGCTCCTCCAGATGCTCCCTCACCTATAATTATACAAATAACAGGTACTTTAAGCATAAACATATCTCTTATATTTCTTGCTATAGCCTCACCCTGACCTCTTTCTTCAGCTTCTAATCCCGGAAAAGCACCAGGAGTGTCTATCAAAGTAACAATAGGCTTGTTAAACTTTTCAGCTAGTTTCATTAACCTTAAAGCTTTCCTGTACCCTTCTGGATTTGCCATTCCAAAATTCCTAAGCTGACGCATTTTAGTGTTTCGCCCTTTCTGTTGTCCTATAAACATAAATGTTTTACCATCTACATTACCAAAACCACCAACCATAGCTTTATCATCCTTTACATTACGATCCCCATGTAACTCTATAAAAGAATCTCCACAAATTGCTTTAATATAATCTAACGTATAAGGTCTATTAGGGTGTCGTGATAACTGTACTCTTTGCCAAGGTGTTAAGTTCTGATAAATTTCTCGCTGTGTCTTCTCTAATTTATCTGATATCTGCTTACAAGTGTCTGAAACATCGACCTCGCTTTCCTCTCCTATGGCACAAGCTTTTCCTAATTGCTCTTTCAATTCCTTTATAGGGAGTTCAAAATCTAAATATTCCATAGCTATTTTTATTTAAAATAATGGTACAAGAAAACAAATATATAAAATCTTCATTTCTAATATATCATAAAAAGAAGTGTTTTAAGTAAATGAGCTTTACAACGAATAAAAAAAAGAGAGACAATACACTAATAATCAAAACAATAAAAAACTATTTAATAAAAAAATAAGTAAGATCTTATATACTAAAATCTCACTTATTTTTTTATGAATACCAATTGAATTATTATTTGTGGTGTAAATAATAATTCAATTAATATAACTTAATTATACACTAATTTACCCAAATAGGTGCGTTAGGTAAATCAAAAGCCGACGCTGAATGGAACATATTGCCATTATTTGTAACATTACTTACCTCCCAGTCATTTAAATTCTGATTAAAAGAAGTCGCTTGTCTAAACATTTCCATCATAGTAGTAACGTTAGAAGTATTCCAATTACTAAG
Source organism: uncultured Flavobacteriaceae bacterium (assembly GCA_964472695.1). Classification (GTDB taxonomy): domain Bacteria; phylum Bacteroidota; class Bacteroidia; order Flavobacteriales; family Flavobacteriaceae; genus Aquimarina. The sequence goes on along the minus strand of CAYYNF010000080.1, from coordinate 8,221 downwards.
ATCTTGATTAAAACTTGAAGCCTGACGGAATACGCGTGTCATATTAGTAACACCTGAAGTATCCCATGAGCCTATTGGCTGATTAAATGCAGTTGCTCTCAAAAATAATGCATTCATATTAAAAACATTGCTCACATTCCAAGCACTAATATCTTGATTAAAGGCTACTGCATCTGCAAAAAGACTATGCATAGTAGTAACATTACCTACATCCCAAGAACCAATAGGTTGATTAAAAGCACTAGCTTTACTAAAAAGTCCCGCCATAAGGGTTACATTACTTACATCCCAGTTAGAAATATCTTGATTAAAAACTTTAGCTCCTAAAAACATACTAGTAATAGTAGTAACACTAGAAGTATCCCAATTACCGATAGGCTGATTGAAAGAAGTTGCCCCCTGAAACATACTCTGCATATTAGTTACATTACTAGTATCCCACGTAGAAATATCTTGATTAAAAGAAGTTGCCCCTAAAAATACACCTACCATATTGGTTGCACTAGAGGTATCCCAACCACTAAGATCTTGATTAAATGCAGTATTTGCTTGGAATATGCTTTGCATAGACCTAACACTACTCACATCCCAACTACCAATAGGCTGGTTAAAAGAAGTATTCATGAACATACCTGACATATTAGTTACGTTAGAGGTATCCCAACCTGAGATATCTTGATCAAAAGCTGTTGCATCACGAAACATGTTCGACATATTTGTAACATTGCTCACATCCCAACCTGAGATATCTTGATTGAAAGCAGTAGCTCCTCTAAACATCGAGTTCATATTATTAACATTACTCATATCCCAACCTGAAATATCCTGGTTGAAAGTAGTATTCTTGTCAAACATATACAGTGTATTCTTGAAAGTACTAGTATCCCAGCCTGAAATATCTTGATTAAAGGCATTGGTACCTGCAAACATAGAATATGCCGCAGTCACACTACTAATATCCCAACCCGAAATATCTTGGTTAAAACTTGATGCATTTTTAAAAATAGCCCCCATATCAGTTACATTACCTACATCCCAAACTGATATATCTTGATTAAAACTAGAAGCATCATAAAAAACGCCCCACATTCCTTTAATATTACTTACATCCCAATGAGTAATATCACTATTGAAATTTGTACATCCACGGAACATATATCCTATAGACTCCACCTCTGACAAATCAGGAGCACCTGTATCATTAATAACTAAATCCCTACAACCATCAAAAGAACTAACAAAAGTCCCCCAAACATTCTCCCCCCATTGCTCTACTGTTTTTAATTTACGTGCATTAATACCATCATCTAAGGTTATTTGTTGAATACTAGGAAATACACCTGTTATAGACACCGTATGTATACCCGATTCAGCATAAGTATGTGTTTTATTGCCTGTCACATAGCTATCACTAGTTCCATCTCCCCAATCGACTGTATAATCATACTCAAAATTAGCATTAGTATAAATAGTAATCTTTTCACTAGCTTTAACAGTTTCCCATGTAGTTACAAAAGCCCCTTCATCCTCTATTTCATTAACAACTTCTATCTCAAAATCTACAGAGGTTGTAGTACCATCTGCTAAACTAATTTTAATTTCTCCTGTTATCTCCATAGCTGACTCATAATCAATAAGGCTTCCGTCAGCTACTAATAACTGGTTACCTATTATTTTTAATGCTCCCTCTATGCTTTGACTCTCTATAGAAAAAGTGACCCCTAAATCTGGATCTGTTGATACATGATCAATACCTGTCACCAAAGTATTAGTTATACTATTTTCTAAAATACTACCTGTAACAGTGGTAGACTCAACTACATTTTGTGGAGGAATGATCGTATATTCTGTCTCATTACAAGAGCTTAATATCGACATGAATGCTAAAGCAGTCATAGCTTTAACACTATATTTTTTTAACTGAAACATATTATAATCATTTTTATATGTTAATTAAAAATTATGAATATTGAAAACACCTACTTTAAGAAGAAGCAAACAATACGTTCATAATTTATAATAATAAGGTTTAATAAGTGTTGTAAGTAAGAACTTCGTACAACAACTATAAAGTTTAATTTATCCAATTTGGAGCATTAGCCGCATCAAAAGCAGAAGCAGTATTAAAGATATTTGTGTTATTAGTCACATTACTGACATCCCAACTTGTTAGATCTTGATTGAAGGTAGTTGCTTGTCTAAACATTTCACTCATATTTATCGCACTACTCGTATCCCAACTAGAAATATCTTGATTAAAAGCAGTCGCCTGACGAAATAAACGTGTCATATTAGTAACACTAGAAGTATCCCAAGAACCTATAGGTTGATTAAAGGATAATGCTTTATAAAACAATGAATTCATATCCACAACAGCACTTACATCCCAAGTACTTAAATCTTGGTTAAAACTATCTGCATTAGCGAACATACCTGTAATATTAACCACATTACTCATATCCCAACTACCAATAGGTTGATCAAATGCTCTGGCTCCATTAAACATAGATATACAATTAATAAAGCTACTGGTATTCCACTCCGAAATATCACTATTAAAAACAGTAGCTCCTGCAAACAGATACTTTGGATTTTGCAAGCTACTCGTATCCCAATTACTAAGATCTCCATTAAAAGCGGTAGCTCCGTTAAAAGCACGCTCCATGTTAACTACATTACTAACATCCCAAGTACTGATATCTCCATTAAACCCTGTATTTGATCTAAAAATAGCTGACATATTAGTAGCACTACTCGTATCCCAAGCACTCAAGTCTTGATTAAAAGCGTTAGCCCCATTAAACATATTACTAAGATTTTCGGCACTACTCATATCCCAACTTCCAATAGGCTGGTTAAAACTTTCTGCTCCTAGAAAAACAGCATGCATTCCAACTACATTACTAACATCCCAGCCACTGATATCTTGATTAAAAGCCTTAGCTCCTCTAAAAATATTTGCTATGTTTACCACATTATGCGTATCCCAATTGCTAATATCACTATTAAAATCTGTGATATCATAAAATAAACCTCCTATATAAGCTTCCTCTCCAAAAGTAGGTGTATCTGTAGCATTAATAACTAAATCCTTAGAATTTCGGAAACCGTATGACAAATCAGTCCACTCATTACTTCCCCACGCCTCTACGCTTTTTAACTTAGCTGCATTAGTGGTATTCTCTTGAGTTATTCCAGGAAACTTTTTTCCTGTTATGGTTACCGTGTGTAAACCTGGTGTTGTATAAATATGCTCAATATCATCTGTTGCCCCTTCACTAACACTACCATCACCCCAGTCTACATCAAAATCATAATACACCTCATTCTCTTCATTTGCATGTGTATAAATAGTGATGGTTTCATCAGCACTAGTGGTTTCCCAAGTAGTTACAAAGGCTTCATCGGATTCTATTCGATTTATCAGGTTAATTGTAAAATCACTTACATACTCTCCTTCTCCTAGAGTAGCTTTAATTTCTCCTGTAATAACAGGATTCAATTCATAATCGAAAACACTTGGATCATCAACTATCAAATTAGTACCCTCTATACGAAGCCCTGATACCGTTTGGCTGTCAATACTAAAAACAGGATCGGCCTCTGGGTCAGTATCTAAACTAGTAAGACTTGCCAAGACTTCATTAGCTTCAGGGTTCTCATATATTGAAACCTCAACATCATGAGTGTAAATGTTTTGATCATACAAAGTCTCTGTCTCATTGGTACAGGCATAAAAAGCAAGTATAGACATAGCAATACCTACTTTCTGAGGTAGATTAATAAATGTGTTATATTTCATAAGTAATAAAATGTAAAAGTTTCTAGACAACAATCGTTAAAATACAAAAAAAAACAGCTAAAAGAAACCAATTATATTTATATGACTTAAAAAAACTGTGAGCAAACAAAAATGCACGTTCACTATACAAAATAGAAAGAGACAAAGAAATCACTATAGATCTCTTTGTCTCTTATAATATAAGCTATTAAAATTACACCTATAATTTTACCAAATAGGACTATTATTAGTCGAATCAAAAGCCGAAGCTGAATGGAACATACTACTATGTGTAGTTACGCTAGAAACGTCCCAACCACTTAAATCTTGGTTAAAAACGGTTGCTTGTCTAAACATCTCTTCCATATTTACAACACTAGCTGTATCCCATGCACTTAAATCCTGATCAAAAACCGTAGCTTCGCGGAATGTACGCTTCATATTAGTTACATTACTTACATCCCATGAACCGATAGGCTGATTAAATGCTCCATTCTTATAAAACATTCCAACCATAGTAGTAACACTAGAAGTATCCCAACCACTAATATCTTGGTTAAAAGCACTCGCTGCATTAAACATATTTACCATAGTAGTAACATTACTTACGTTCCAACCTGAAATATCTCCATTAAAAACGGTAGCACCTCCAAAAAGAGCAGCCATATTTGTAACGCTACTTACATCCCAATTATTTAAATCTTGGTTAAAAGCTGTGGCTCGTGAAAACATAGACTGCATATTTACTACGCTACTCACATCCCAACTACCAATAGGCTGATTAAAAGCAGTATTGTCTATAAACATTTCAGACATATTAATAACACTACTCACATCCCAACTACCAATAGGTTGATTAAATACTGAATCTTGAAACATACGAAGCATATTAGTAACACTAGAAGGATTCCATGCACTTAGATCTTGATTAAAAAGTGTAGTATTTTTAAACATATTCTGCATCTCCACAACATTACTAACATCCCAAGTACTGATATCTCCATTAAAGGCAGTAGCCCCACTAAACATAGCTGACATAGTAGTTACATTAGAAGTATCCCAACCACTTAAATCTTGATTAAAAACAGTATTCGCCGTAAACATAGCTCCGGTGTTTCTCAAGCTACTCGTATTCCAAGAACCAATAGGTTGGTTAAAAACAGATTGACGGAACATTTCACTCATATTAACAACACTAGAGGTATCCCAACCGCTGACATCCTGATCAAAAGCCTGTGATAAATAGAACATTTTTGCCATAGTAGTTACATTACTAGTATCCCAAGCACTTAGATCTTGATTAAAAAGTGTAGTACCCTGGAACATACTTACCATAGTAATCACATTACTAGTATCCCAAGATGAAATATCTTGATTGAAAACAGGTGAATTTACAAACATAGCCGACATATTAGTAACATTACTAGTATCCCAAGCACTTAAATCTTGATTAAAAGCTGTGTTACCCTGAAACATAGCCGACATAGTAGCAACATTACTCACATCCCAACTACCAATAGGTTGGTTAAAAGCTGTAGTTTGAAACATATTAGACATACTAGTAGCACTACTAGTATCCCAAGCTGAAATATCTTGGTTAAAAGCAGTAGCCCCTCTAAACATACTTCCTAAGTTTTGAGCACTACTCATGTCCCAAGCTGAAATATCTTGATTAAAAGCAGTAGCATTTCTAAACATCCCAAACATTCCTTTAACCTTACTTACATCCCAAGCTGAAATATCTTGATTAAAACTTGATGCGTCCATAAAAACAGCCCACATATCAGTAACATTACTCATATCCCAATGACCAATATTACTATTAAAGTTAGTACAACCTCTGAATGCCTGAGCTATAGATTCAACTTCAGACAAATCAGGAGCTTCAGTATCATTGATTACGAGATCAGCACACCCCTGAAAAGAACCCGCAAAAGTACCCCAGGTATTTTCACCCCATTGCTCTACGGTTTTCAATTTACGTGCATTAATGGCTGAATCGACAGTAATTTGACTAATAGCAGGAAATGTCCCTTGTATGCTTACAGTATGTATTCCTGCATCAGCATAAGTATGTGATACCTTTCCTGTAACTCCGGTTACACTAGTAGCATCTCCCCAATCAATTGTATAATCATACTCAAAATTATCATTGGTATATATAGTAATCTTCTCATTAGCTTTTACAGTTTCCCAAGTAGTTACAAAAGCACCACCATCTTCAATAGCATTAATTACACTTACTGAATAATCCACTGTAGTACTAGCTCCATCAGCAAGACTAATAGTAATTTGCCCCGTAAGCTCTTGACTCGTTTCATAATCAAGTAGACTTCCATCAGCTACCACCAGTTGATTGTTCACAACCTTTAAAGCACCACTCGTACTCTCGTTAAGTAATTCATAACTTACTACAGCACTTTCATCACTTGATCTATAAGTAATTTCAGCAACTACAGTATCAGCAGCACTATTCTCTATCACACTCCCCGTAACCTCGGTAGAAAGCACTAAGTTCTCTACGGGAATAATATCATAATCTATAGTAGTACATGAGCCTAACATGGCTAAGGTCACTAAAGCACCGATGGCTCTAGTTTTATATTTTTTTAAATAAAACATATTATTTATCAATTTTATATTACAGATAGACTTTATAAGCATCAATTAAACACACATTCATAAAGTCATACATAAGGTTTAATTATTAATTTATCCAACTTGGAGCATTAGCAGCATCGAAAACAAAGGCATCACGAAAGACATTCGTACGATTAGCTACATTAGTTACATCCCAACTTGTTAAGTCTTGATTGAAAGTATCGGCCCTTCTGAACATTTCTTGCATAGTAATAACTTTAGAGGTATCCCAACTACTTAAATCCTGGTTAAAAGCTGTAGCTCCTCGGAACATACGGTACATTCTATCTACACTAGAAGTATCCCATGAACCAATAGGTTGATTAAAAGCTTTAGCATTATAAAACATTTCATTCATATTAAACACACTACTCACATCCCAAGCACTAATATCTTGGTTAAAAGTACTAGCTAAAACAAACATACCCGTCATATTCACTACATTACTCGTATTCCAAGCTCCGATAGGCTGATTGAAAGCCGCTGCACTTCTAAACATCTGATTACAATTAATTAAATTAGCAGTATCCCATCCTGAAATATCACTATTAAAAAGAGTAGCTCCAGAAAACATCAGTACTGCATTTTGCAAACTACTAGTATCCCAGTTACTTAAATCTCCTTCAAAAGCGATAGCACCATTAAAGGCACGCTCCATACTAGTTACATTACTTACATCCCAAGTACTAATATCTCCATTAAAAATATTCGCTCCCCTAAAAATAGAGTTCATCTGTGTGATATTACTAGTATCCCAGTTACTTAAGTCTTGATCAAAAGCATCTGCATTGTAAAACAGAAAAGAAATATTAGTCACATTAGAAGTATCCCAACTACCAATAGGTTGGTTAAAACTAAGTGCTCCATAAAAAGTAGATGCCATTGCTGTTACATTACTCGTATCCCAACCACTGATATCCTGATTGAACAGCTTAGCATTTCTAAACATACCTGAAATGTTTGTAACATTACTTATATCCCAATTGCTAATATCATTATTAAAGTTTACAGCATTATAAAATAAGTAACTTAGATCAGCCTCTTCACCAAAAATAGGGGTATCCGTTGCATTAACCTGAAAGTCTTTACAACTAAGGAAGCCATTTGAAAGGTGCGTCCACACATTACCTCCCCAAGCATCTACACTTCTTAACTTATCGGCATTAACAGCATTCTCTTGAGTTATCCCAGGAAACTGCTTTCCTGTGATGCTTACCGTATGCTCGCCTGGTGTAGTATAAATATGCTCAGTATCACCTGTTACCCCTTCACTCACAGTACCATCACCCCAGTCTACATCAAAATCATAATACACTTCATTCTCTTCATCAGCATGCGTATAAATAGTAATAGCTTCACTAGCTTCAGTAGTTTCCCAAGTAGTGATAAAGGCTTCATCTGATTCTATTTCGTTTATTAGGTTAATAGTAAAACTACTAGTATACTCCCCTGCACCTAAACTAGCTTCAATTTCCCCTGTAATCACAGGATTGATCTCAAAATCAAAGACACTTGGATCATCAACTATTAGGTTATTATTTTCTATCCGAAGTCCTACTGCACTTTGCTTACTAATAGTAAAAATAGGATCAGCTATACTATCTGTATCTATACTATTTAAAGTAGCTAATACTTGATTTTTACTTGGGTTTTCATAGATTGAAACCTCAATATCATCAGTGATAATATTTTGATCATACAAAGTGACTTCTTCTGTACAGGCATAAAATCCGAGTATGGACATAGCAATACCTGCTTTTAAAGATGGAGTGATAAATGCACTATATTTCATCTGTATAC
>CAYYNF010000079.1:0-9494 GCA_964472695.1 uncultured Flavobacteriaceae bacterium | reverse complement strand
ACAAAAAATTAATAGTTATATGCTTCTAGATGAAAAATCGATTAAAGCACTTGTTTCCGAGGAGTCTACATTACTAGATTCTGAAAAGGATAAAAATAGAAAGATATTAATGGAAATGAATGCAGTTGGACGCAGGTATATAGGTAAGCTAGATAAACCACGTATTGTTTCAAAACAGTCTTTTGATAGTGTTAAAGCACTTTCTGAAACGGATCTTTGTGAACATGGTATTTCAAGAGTGAAACGAAAATTCGATAGTGATACCGTAAGAGTCGCTCTTGATGATAACTCTCGAACACCTAATATGGGAATTGGAGGAGGTCTAACATTCTAATAATTTCGTGTCTTTCTTAGAAAAGAATGAATCCTTCTATATTTTAAACTTACACACTTGTTAGGATAGTGTCGATAAAAACAAGGCTTGTTCAGCTTTAGCTAGTATTTTATGAACAAGCCCTGTATAGATAATTCAATTGGTATTAAATAACATATCAACGCTTAGGTACATTAGGTTTTCGTGAAGGTAATTTTCCTCCATCATCCATAAACTGGATCTCACTATCGTTATGTCGATTTTCACGACGACGTGTGCTTTGTCTGTATCGATCTGCACGAGCTTTAGCTTCTTTTGAATGAGATACTTGTGTGAATTTATCAGTGTCAGGCTGTGGTTCTGCTATTTGGGTTGAATGTCCTTTACATCGATCATATACCTGCTTTAATTTAGCTAACTTTTCATTCTTAAAAGTTTCTATTTCGCGTCGTCGACTAGATGTATTTGATGCTCTTAAAAGTCGATCGATTAATTCTTTTTTTATGTTATTCTGATTAATAATTTCCTCTACACCTTCGTTTCCTATATATTCATATAATAACTCTGGATAATCTCTATTTATTTTTTCTCGATAAGCTTGTAGAAAATTATTAACAATTCCTTTAATTTCAGTAACCTCAGGAAAGTGAAGATCTGATGAAACCATTTCTTTAATCATAATACTTTTATCGATACCGATATTAGCCTGAGAAAGGCTATATGCTTTTGCTAATAAAATAGGTTTCACTTGATCATTACAAGCTCCCAAAGCCACAGGAAATACCTCTTCAAATGCAGCCTTACGTTCCTTAAGACTTTTACGTGTATTTAAGATATTATTTAAAATATGGTTTAAAGTAGGATAATATACTCTACGAGCAATATCGTCTCCCATGGGAACTTTAGCTAAAAAAAGGTAGAAAATATTTGAAGTACTACACGATCTCAGATTATCACTATCTTTATTAGAATTATTTATATCGTAATTACCAAAATTTAAAGCCTCTAACTGTCGTAGAGTTTGTGTACCTCTTTGTTCTCCATACATAGATTTCAACAACTCTAATGCTTTGGATCTTTTAGAGTCGTAATTGTAATCAAAATTATTATTTTGCATTTTAGTTTTTTTATTTAAAACAAAAATAAGTGATTACAGAACAATAAAATAGTATTTTTTCCAGTGCTAATATCAACGCCTTATTTTACTACTACTTGTAGAAACATCACTTACAAATCCAAAAGATTCTGAAGCACCTGTTTTTTGTACTTTTCTTGGGGTTGTATTTAATGAAGAACTTGGGTTTCTAGATAATTCAACACTTGAATTTCTTTCTATTGCAGGACGCTGCGTATTATCAAAAGTATTTGGTTTTATAGGTGAATTAGGATTTATGCATCTTAATTGATCTTTAATGACTCTAAAAATATCGTTACCTAATGTAGCCTGTAGCCAAGTAGTTAATTTAGCTGTATCCGAATAACTCTTTTCATTAAATGATGAATTTAACAAGGCTATAAGTTTATCTTTATTAGTTTCAAAACTAGTTTCAGCATTTTTATCAGTTAATAAAGAATTTTCTAATCTTTGAGAAGTTGCTTCAGAGAAAATACGATCTTTTAAGGATTTAGAGGAGTGTTTTTTTAGCATTTTATAAATTGGCAATAGAACCCGAGAGGTATACCAGCCTTCGGGCTTTCTTTTTTTGCTAGCTTTAACTAGTTTAATAGCACTTTCAATAGCTTGAACATTTTCTTCATTGCCAAAAGCCATTAATTTAGCATCCCTATGAGTAGTCATACTAGTCTCTAGACTAGAAAGATCAATGCTCCCTGAAGGAGATATTAATTTACAATTTTCTTTTCCTACAATACGTTTTATGATATCTCTTTGTTTATGATCTTCCAAAAGTTCTCCAAAAGATTGTAGGTTTCTAACTAACTTGTACCTGTATATCTCAGGATTAGACATGGAGTTCTCTTTCCTTAACGACTGGAGGTGTTTTTTTAGATCATTTATTTTTTGATAATCTGAAATCTTTTGTACAAGTTGTACTGTTGCATCAAATTCCTGTTGTATTTCACCATCTTTCAATTCTACATAATGCGAATCACCAGATGAGCTACTGTGTCTAATATTACTAGCAAAAGGTTCAAAATTAGATAGTAGTAGCTTTAATTCATTATTGAACTCTTTTCTAGTAATATCTCCTGCCTCATACTTTGTATAGAGTTTAGTATATCCAGAATTTTTAGATATAGCCTCTAGCTTTACTTTCTGACTGGCTGTCACTTTACCTATTTTATCTATTAGAAGTCGATTGACTTTACTAATCTTTGGTAATTCAGCCTCTTTAGTACTTAGTTTGTCTAATTCTCCTTTTAATCTATTACGTAATGATTTCGAAAGATCCTTTCGTAATTCGGGGGATACTACATTAAATTTATCCAATAAAGCATCAATAGATTCCTTGATATTAGTATTCAAATCTGAGTTAACAAATGAAGCATGTAAGTCTTCTACTTTATAACTGGTAAATCGATTCCCATTATAGAGCTTTTTATAAATTTTGTGTTCTAAATCAACTTTGATTTTATCTTTATTCTCTTCTAGACTTTCTAAATGAGCTAAACAGTTTTTATCCTCTTTACCTAACTGTTCTTTAATCTGAGTATATTCTTCGGGGGTATATATCCCTTTAATATAATCTCGATATAATTGCTCCAAATAATTGTGTTTCCGTCTTCTTAGGGAAGAATATATTGAAGAGAAAGAAAAACCTGTAGTAGGAAGTAAATTTTTCCTTGCTTTCTCTCTTATTTTTTCAGGGCTTATAGCTTCCTTGAATTTCTTTAAAAGACCCGTATGAACAATACCTATATTGTTAGCTATGGTATCTATTTTTTTTGATAACTCTTCTTCTGATAGTCGTCCTTCTGCAAACTCTTTGTAAAAGGGTAGTAAAACCTTATGCAGTCGTTCCTTTGCTTGATTATTTTGTTTTTCGAATATAATAGGGTTGAAACCTCTATATATTTCTGTAGCATAGGGGTTTATTCTTAAGAAAATGGGCTCGTTTTCAGAGTTCGATAAATCCATATCTTCACCATGATCAGAGGTACCATCACGAAAAGTGCGTAGGAAAGGACGTCGGTGAGCATTTCTAAATAACCTAGATCGATCTTTTTTGGATGTAACCCATGTCATTCCTCCTCTAGAGTGGATTACCCCTATTCCTTTACCTGAATCCCCATCAGAAACAAAACTTGCAATCTGTACTGCTTTCTGAGTATCTCCCAAGCAAGATGTATAAAACAATGTACCACCTGTTCCCTGTACTCTAGGCATTTTTAACATACTACGACGCTCACCGTGCTCGCTATGTATATGTAAATCATTAGGATTTAATTGTACTATAGGTAGGTCATTATAATCATTTGAATTATCTATTCCGAACAATCCTATATATGTAGCTCCATTATGTTCTGTAAATTTCCCTATCATACGTTATTTAGTTATAAAAGCTATATTGAAAGGACTAGTTTTTGAATATGATTGTTGCAACACACTAATATTTAGTAATAAGTATAGTGTCACGATCTACTTTTTTAATAAAAGCCTTACTGTAAGTATTTTCTGTTCCTTTGGTATTATTATCAGTTAGAGATTTTATTGTACACGGATATTGTAAAGCTTCTGTAGAGATTATTTCTTAATAGTTCGACGATAATACTAATCTTCTATTCTGAGGTTTGTAGTTATAATCAGGTAAAAAAAGATAGGTTCATAATTATTATTATAAAAAACATACAAGTATGATAAATAGTTCGTTATGTAAGTATATAATATAGGTTATGCGAGCAAATATACCACTACTAGAAACAACCTTGTTGGATTTGACAAGGCGTACTCGTTGGAAAGATCCTATGAGTATGATATACTTTATTTTGGACGACTATTCTTTTGGTGAGCGTGAATCGATGTTTTTTGAGTTGAATCGTTTTTTAGATAATCTTTATTTTGATCCTACAGAGGGAAAGGTTCATTTGAGGAATATGAACAAAGAAAAAGCTTCAGGAGTACTTATGAACTGTATAGAGAAGTTTGGAGAATTTGTTCTTAGATTCAAGCAAGAAAATACGTTGGGAGTTAAAAACCATATAGATGCTCATAGTATTACACTCTCTGAAGAATCTACTCAAGATGATCAAAGTCCTTTTCTTACAGAAGAACAGCATAGAGAGGTTAAAGCTTTTGAAATTACCTGTCAGTATATTAAAGAACATTTCATAGCCCCTATATTTAAGGAACGCTATGGTATGGAGTATCCATCTGAAAAACTTGCACAACCTCCTTCGGGTCGAATTACTTATGGGTATGATATTCCTTTCCCAGAAAGAAACACCCCTATAAATTCGTTACGGGAACGGATTTTTAATCAAATTGGATTATTTTCTAGAAATATAGGATCTACTGTTATTGGTAGGGATCATTTACATGTATTAGAGACACATGGTTCACAAGATTTCGAATTAATGGATAGCTCTACAGATGTGAAACTAGATGGAGGAGATGTTTTATTAGCAGTTTGTTATCAAGATACCGATAGAGCTATAAATTTACTAGAAAAACTAACAGAATCAAGTATACACCGAGAATCAGGAATCATTCATCTTCGAAATAGAGAAAGTCTTTGTGTGTCTACAGCTACTCATGGTACAGTTTATTTACCACAAAGTAGGGGGGCTAATAATAATTCACAAGAGCCTAATCCTTTTGTGCGTAGTACTTTAAGAAGTCGAAATCAACCTTTTGGAAATCGTACTTATACAACAGATACTGGTCAACAGGTTTACCTACAGCGTTCTAATAGTGGTCAAAGACTGTATCTCGGTGGTGAAGAAAATTATTTTGAGAATTGTTTTGAGTTATTAGAGCAAAATTATAGAGAGAGAATGGCTGCTTATAAAAGTGCTAGTAATACTCCTAAACGCTACGAATGTAGTATTGATTTTGAGCGATTAAGTAGAATGCAACTTACAGAAAGAAATATTGATAATTTGAATAGGTTTATAAATGATCAAAAATTATTTCAATATTTATATGGTAGAACAGTAAACCCGGAAGGGAATCGACTTCAGGAGCGTTCTATAATGGTGTTGTTAAAAACAGGTGCAAGAGGTGAAGATATTTCTAAAAATACAAGAATAAAAAATATTGATTTTATGGAGAAGCTTATGAACAGCTTTTCTACAAACGAGGACTTTAAGGATATAAAAGAAGACCTAAAAGAAGCGATTACCTATATCAATTCGGATGCATTTATTCAAAGTTGGGCAAGTTGATCAAGTACTATTGATTATACTGACCCAATTAATGGTGAATTTAGAGAAAGAAGACCTCTTTATAGGTATAGAGAGGATGACCCTAAAGACATTAAAGAAATAAAGAAACTTTATTTTGCCTTATGTTGTTTTTATGTTGAAACACATCAGAACAATACACAGTCTATAAATTATCTATTACAACTTTTGCAGAAAAATCTTGATAACAGAATTGTAACTTTTGGGAAACAACAAGTATCTCCAAAAAGACAAAAGTCTAGAGGAGTTTCTTAGTTACTTTTATAAAAATGTAACATTTTAGTGTGTAAAGGGTTATTGTTGGTATATAAGTAAATTATGGAGACTAATATATTGCTACTTCAAAAAACTTTATCAGATCTGATGAGGTGTATTACCTTACCTAATCCACAGAACCCTGAAGAATTTGTTTTGGATAACTGCTCTTTCGGAGACTGTGAAGCTATGTTTTTTGAATTAAATCGTTTTTTAGATAATTTAGAGTTCGATTATAGAATGGATGATATAAGTCTTCGAAATTTACAATATACGGACGGTCTTAAATCTGGAATAATGATGTGTGTAGATGTATTAGTAGAGTTCATTGAAAAAACCACTGAGGATAATGTTGTAGGTATTGAAGATTTTAAAGTTAATTATGTGCCGTCTTGTGATCGACTATCTGATGAGGATCAAGTTGATTTTTCGGGAATAGACGATGATGAAAAAAAAAGAATAAGAGATTTTCAAATTGCCTGTCAGTATATTAAGGAATATTTAATTGTTCCTATTTTTAGGGAGCGTTATGGTATAGGAGATCAATTTAAAAGACTTGACCAGAATCCTGCTAACCGACTTACCTATGAGAGTCGTATTCCTTTTCCTCAGCGTAATGGACGTAATAATTCGTTACAGGAACGGGTTTTCAATCAAATAGGAGTGTTTTTTAGAAATTTTACTTCTATAATTATTGGTGAAAATCAATTACATGTATTTGATGCACATGGAGCTCCAGATTCTGAGTTGACGGATAGCTATGATATAGGTGTAAAATTAGATGGGGGAGATGTTTTGGTGGCTACCTGTAATCAAGACACCGATAGGGCTATAAGTTTACTAGAAAAATTTACGCCTCCAAGTGCACGCCGAGGATCAGGAATTATTCATCTTCGAGATAGAGAAACGCTTTATCTTTCAACAACTACTCATGGATCAATTTATACTTCTGGAAGACGATTACATGATAATGTTCCTGGGTCAGGTAATCCTTTTGTACGTACTACGAAAGAAAGACGTAACCAATCTTTTGAGAATCGTGGTTATACAACAGATACGGGGCAACGAGTTTATTTAGAGCGTTCTAGTAGTGGTCAAAGACTATATCTTGGTAGTGAACAAAATTATTTCAGGGATCGCTTCAAATTACTCGAAAAGCATTACCAAGAGAGAATGGCGACTTATAAACGTGCTGATCCTACTTCTGGTTTTTATGATTGTAGTATTGATTTTAGACAACTACAAAGAATGGATCTTACCGAGGACAACTTTAGTCACTTAAACTACTGCATAGCAAATCAGGATGCTTTTCATAGTTTTTCTAGCAAAACATTAAGTTCTCAACAGAATCAGCTTCAAGTTCGTTCTATTATGATATTGCTAAAAACACATGAAAGAAGAGAGAATCTTGAAGAAAACACAAGGATAAAAAATATTGATTTTATGGAGGGACTTATGACTAGCCTTTCTACAAATGAGGACTTTCAGGATAAAGAGCTAAGACAAGACCTAAAAGAAGCGATTACTTATATCAATTCGGATGCATTTATTCAAAGTTGGGCAAGTGAATCCAGTACACATTCTTATAAACAAGTTCCTTCTAATTTGAATTGTAATCCTTCAGAAAGAGAAAAAATTGCTAAGGTAGCTAGTCTTGAAGACTATAAAAAGATACAAGATCTTTACTACGTTATAGATTTTTTCTTAGCTGAAACATCTCAAAATAATCCAGAACATACGAATCTCCTATTTCAAGATTTACAACAACAATTAGCTAAACAAATGCAGCTTCTTAAGAAAGGAAAAAAATTGACAGGAAGACATTCTATGAGATTTTAGTAAGAGTTTGGGAAAAACACCAGACTAATAGCTTGCTATGTATGCATATCACCCTTCAACAGTAATCCGCTAAAATTCTTATCTACTAAAATCTAGTCTCAAAAAGTCAAAAAGTCATTATATTCGCATATCGAATAAAATGAGGCAATATCGCCAATAATCATATAGCTAAAAATACCCCAAAAGCTTTCATTTATGGGAAAAGAAATGACACTTGATGTACTCTCTAGTATCAAAGGAGCACAAGCATCAAAAGTAGTAGATGACCTTTTTGAAGTGATCAAAAAGGGTCATGTAAATGATCATCAAACTAATGTAGTAGCCAATAATGCAGCCTCTATAGACGACCTACGTCCTGATACGGTAGTTACTATTTCTGACGAGGAGCGAAATTTGATCATAGAAAATTTCCCTAATGAGAAAAATGGCTTTTTAGTAGTTCCTAAAGTAATTGAAGAATAGGTATGGCATCAATCATAAAAGAGTTACACCAAAAACTCGTAAATAGAGAAATTTCTTGCCAAAGCTTGGTGCAAGAAAAACTAGACGCTCTTAAGGTAAGCGACCTTAATAGTGCGAATTATATTTTAGAAGAATACGCCCTAAAACGTGCAAAAAAAGTAGACGATAAAATCGCTAATGGTGAAGCTATCGGATTATTAGAAGGAATTCCTTTTGGGGTAAAAGATGTATACTTATTACAAGGTACTTATAGCTCGGCGAGTTCTGATTTTCTTAAAAAATACAAATCTCCCTATACCGCTACTGCTATACAAAAATTATTAGATGCAGGAGCTATTCCTGTAGTAAAAGAAAATTGTGATAGTTTTGGACACGGTAGTAGTTCGGAAAATACCGTTTTTGGAGCTGTTAAAAATGCCCTCGATCCTAACAAAGTAGCAGGAGGTTCTAGTGGTGGTAGTGCCGTAAACGTAGCTAAAGATTTCACCGCATTCTCTATCGGTGGAGATACAGGAGGTTCTATTCGTCAGCCTGCGGGGTATAATGGTATTTTTGGATTAAAACCTACTTACGGAAAAGTCTCTCGTTTTGGTTTAATGGCATACGCTTCATCAACAGACTGTGTAGGTCCTTTTGCCAAGAATCTTGAAGATTTACAATTAGTACTAAACACCATGGCTGGTAAAGATTATCGTGACCAAACTTCTTTTGACTCTGAGCCTGTTTCTGATGCTGATTTAACTTCGGGCTTAACCAAAGGAACAAAGATCGGTTACTACAAAAATTTCATCGAAAGTGACGCTTTAAACACTGATATGAAAGCAGCTTTTAAAGAAAGTTTAGTAAAACTAGAAGCTGAGGGTATGGAAATTGTGCCACTTGACTTCTTCGATGCGGATACTTTAGTAGCTACCTACTATACTTTAGCTATGGCAGAAACAGCTTCAAATTTAGCCCGTTTGGATGGTATTATGTACGGAAACCGTGAGGAAGGAAATGACCTGAAAGAAATCTACTCTGTAACTCGTTCTGAAAATTTCACCGAAGAAACGAAACGTAGGATTGTTGGAGGAAACCAAGTATTATCACAAGGGCATTCCGAAGAAATTTATAATAAAGCTCAGGCAATTCGTCAAAGCATTATAGCACATTTTGAGGAAGACTTTAAAAACGTAGATGTAGTACTATCACCAGTGACTCCAGGACCTGTACCTGAGATCGGAAAAGTAATGAAAGACCCTAAGAGCATGTACCTTTCGGATGC
>CAYYNF010000078.1:0-9690 GCA_964472695.1 uncultured Flavobacteriaceae bacterium | reverse complement strand
TTTATCTTAGTCCTTACACAGGTATCCTTTTGAGAAATTTCAATGCAGGAGGAGCTAATTCATCAGACTCCGAAGAAGTATTGGAATGTGTAAAGTTATTAAGTTTATTTATTAATAAATTTAAAGAAGAAAACACTTTAGGTATTCACGATCATATAGCTAATTCCGATGCTTTAGACGAAGCAATTCCTAATGACCAGAGTTCCTTTTACACCGCTGAGGACAACGAAAAAATTAGAAATTTTAGAGCAACTTGTCAATTTATAAAAGAACATTTCGTTGCTCCTATTTTCAAGGAACGTTATGGTATTGAGTATTCAGCACGACTTAGTGAAGATCCTTTAAATTTAGTTTCTTTCGAAAGTTATATGCCTTTTATGGAACGAGTTGGAGATCAACGTTCCTTATATGAAAAGGCTTTAAATCGTGCTGGACTATTTTTTGGACGTCGTAAGTCTAAAGCTATACGTGAAAATCAGTTGCACTTTATTGATGCACATGGTTTCATCGGTGAAGAATTGAATGTACAATACCCTAATATAAATGGTATTCAGTTAGAGGGAGGTGATCTATTCTTGATGTCTTGTTTTCAAAATACTGAAAAAGCTAAAAAATTACTAAAAAAATTCAAAAATCCGACTATCGGACGAAGTTCAGGTATTATTCACACTAAAGATGCAGAAGGGATTTATGCTAATAATGTTAGCGGGGGAGTATTAATCCAATCAAAAAGTAGATTTATGAGCAATACCCCAAAACACCCTAACCCTTTGGTGCGTACTACTGATGAAAATACCAATCAAGACTTTGATTCACAAACTTATACTTCAGATACAGGGGAAAGATTTCGTTTAACACGCTCTGATAGTGGTCTCAGAGCTTATCTTGGAACTGAAGAAAATTTCTTTAGAGATCGCTTTAAATTACTAGAAGAGTATTATACAGAGCGAATGACACGGTATAAAAGTGCGAGTGAAACACCTGAATTATTTGAATATAACATTGATTTTGAAAGGCTAGAAAGAATGAACTTAACAGAACGAGAAATCGATTGTATACATCAGATGATTGATCAGGGAGAGGATATTTTTAAGAATTTTGCTCAGAAAACAAAACATGCTACACAGAATCAATTACAGGTGCGTTCTATGATAGTTATGTTTGGAAACTTTTTAAGGAACGAAAATCCAGATGAAAATAAAAGAATAGAAAATATAGATTTCATGGAGAGCCTCTTAACTTCCTCTATTGAAAAAAAAGAACTTTTTGATTCTCATCTAATAGATAAGTTTCAAAAATTAATTGAGCACATCAATTCAGATAAATTTATCCAACAATGGGCAAGTAAATCGAGTGATATCGACTATCAGTCTTTGCCTAGTAATATTCCTTACACAGAGAGCGAACGTAATAATATTACTAATGTAACTACTATTGAAAATTTTGAGAATCTAAGGAAATCAACTACTGTTATAGATTCTTTTTATAAAGAAACCTATTGGAACAACACACGAGAGGTTAATAAATTACTTCAAGGTTTAAAACGTGATCTTAAAAATAAAATGAAATCCCTTAAACAAGGGAAGTTAAAAAATAGACAGCCTTCTAGAGGGGTTAGATAATATTTATCCTAACATACTATTTCACTATTAAGTTAGGTAAGTAAATATAGCATTGAAAAACAAAAAAGCACTGATAATTTTTAACATCAGTGCTTTTTTATTGTATTTGTAAATCGCGCTATACCAAAGAAAAACGTGTCATAGCTTCAGGCTGATCCACACCAATCATTTTTAAAACAGTAGGTGCTATATCACCAAGCACACCATCCTTAACATCCTTAAGGTCATTATCTATCACTATAAGTGGCACTGGATTTGTCGTATGTGCAGTATGCGGACTACCATCTGGATTCATCATAGTTTCACAGTTTCCATGATCAGCAATTAACAAAGTAGAATACCCATTCTCTAACCCTGTTTCAATTACATCTTTTGCACAAATATCCACAGCCTCACAAGCCTTAATTGCAGCTTCCATAATACCTGTATGACCTACCATATCTCCATTCGCAAAATTAAGACATACAAAATCTGTTTCTCCTTTTTTCAGTTCTTCTACTAAGGCATCACGTAATTCATAAGCACTCATCTCAGGCTTAAGATCATAAGTAGCTACTTTGGGAGAGTTTCTTAAAATACGACTCTCCCCTTCAAAAGGTACTTCTTGCCCTCCTGAAAAGAAAAAAGTTACGTGAGGGTATTTTTCAGTCTCAGCAATACGAATTTGTTTCTTACCCGCCTTTGATAATACCTCTCCCAGAGTATCAGTAATATTATCCTTATCATAAATTACTTCGATCCCTTTAAAACTTTCGTCGTAGTTAGTCATAGTTACGTAATGCAAACGTAACTTTTTAGTAGCCTGATCCTCGAAATCATTCTGAGAAAGCATGTTAGTTAATTCTCTTCCACGATCTGTTCTGAAGTTAAAAAAGATGACAACATCTTCTTCTGATATATTAGCTACTGCCTGTCCATTTTCAGTAAGAATTAATGGTTTGATAAATTCATCAGTAATACCATTTTCATAATTTCGTCTAATAGAATAAATTACATCATCTGTAGTTTCACCAATATTATTAACCAAAGCATCATAAGCTAACTTAACACGCTCCCATCGGTTATCCCTATCCATTGCATAATAGCGTCCCGTTACAGTAGCTAACTTACCTGTAGTACTTTCCATGTGGGCATTAAGGTCTTCTAAAAATACTATACCCGATTTAGGATCTACATCACGACCATCAGTAAAAGCATGTACAAAAACATCATCTAAGCCATAAGCATTTGCAGCATTTAACAAGCCCTTTAAATGATCTATATGAGAGTGTACTCCCCCATCACTCAACAAACCTAAAAAGTGTACCTTTTTATTATTTTGCTTAGCGTAAGTGAAAGCGTTTTGCAATACCTTCTCTTCTTTAAGAGTATCATTCTCTATGGCAAGATTAATACGTGTTAACTCCTGATACACAATACGACCAGCCCCTAAATTCATATGCCCAACCTCACTATTTCCCATCTGTCCATCAGGAAGTCCTACATTGAGCCCGTCTGTTCTTAACGAAGCTACAGGATACTTTGTATAAAGACCATCTATATAAGGAGTGTTAGCGTTATCTATTGCTGATACCTTAGGATCAGGAGAAGTTCCCCAACCGTCTAGTATCATTAAAATTACTTTTTTATTCATTTTATTATGATGTTTTTATTTGATGTGAGTAAATATAATTGATCTTACATCAATTGTACAACAAACTATTATATATAATAACTTCTTAAGACCGCAAAAATTAATATCAACCTACTTAAACATTAGAAAATATGACAATTCACTATAACTATTGAGGATTCAACCTCCTAAATCCTTCCGACAAGGTCGTACCTCGAAACTGAACACGCTCTGTAAGACATGATTTTTTAGGAATATGCTCTTTATGCTTTGAGTTGTTAGTCAGCCTATGATTTTCATTAGCGTAACCCGTACAAGGAATAGGATAATCATAACATCGATCACCTATTTCAGGCTCATAGATTTCATATCCATCAATAATTTGTGTATTAAAATGCAAACTTTCATTAGGAACCCTAGCCATTTTAAGCGGTGTATAAACCAACTCTCTTACATCATAACTCTTATTAAAATTCAAAAGAATACTTTGAGCACGAACCGCATACACTATTAATAATGTACCCCAAAATACCATTAAATAATGTTTCTTTGAAAAAGCAGAAAAGATATCTACAACAACAATTATATAAACCATTAATACAATAAGAATAAGTAGATTCAGACTATACACCATCAAAGAAGAACAATAAACTGCGATTAATATTTTTGATAGTATCGAACTTTCTTTGTCATTTGTTTTTAATAATAAAATTGGAGCAGCTGCCCCTAATAAAACAAAAGGCTCTCCAAATCGCCAAGAAGGTGCCATTAAAACCCAAAATACAACACCAAAAAAACCTGTGATAGAAAACAACACCCCCCCTACAATATTCTCTTTCGACGACTGTAGAAACACCTTTGACAACACTATTATAGGCATTAAAAAGCTAATTCCAAATGCCATAATAGACGTAAAAGACTTATCTGAAGGCCAATTAAAAAACCACCCCATAAAATCTTCATAAAACACATCAACACAAACCATACCTTGAGCCATTCTACCCGTACCTTTAATAAGTATACTTTCAAAAAACACATCCTCAATAGGTACTTTCCAATCAAAGTCAAATAAATCTAATGATTCAAAAGGATAAATGATCCAACCTGTCAATATGATATTACGCAACAACCAAGGAACTACTATTAAGAAGGTTGATGTCAATAAGCCTGGTAAATAAGAGTAGAAGTCTTTACGATACTTCCACAATATAAAAAGAGGAATTATGATTAAAGGGATCACCGATAATTTTATGGTTAAAGCATATACTGTAAAAATAATTATAGGCACATACACTTTGAAGGAAAGATCTGGCTTTTGTAACAAATCATAGGTTTTACTATATATAAAAAAGGGAATTACAGTAGATAAGAAATCAGGAGATGGAGATGCTAAATTATTTAGGATTAAAAGTCTTAAAAAGATAAATAAGTTAAAGAAAAACAGACTAGAATAACGTTCTTCTTTATAAATTTGAAATAACCGTCTGATAAAATAACATACTAGCAAACAAAATACCACAAAATTGACTGAAAATATCTCTTGCTGAAAGATTTGATAAATAGAAGTTAAAGCTACGAAGGTAAAATTATTATTATTAAACCCTAGCCTTCCATGTATATTTGCCAAACCTGGTACTACAGGATAAGCTTCAATCCACTTAATATTTTGTACATGATAAAGTGCTGTATCGAAATTTATGGGTTGACTTAATGCCAAGAATAACGCCACAACCCAAAAAGGCAACGAAAAAAACAATATTTTTCTCTGTCTACTAATTTTCCGAAAATACTTCCTAATATCTTGTTTTACAAAAAATGCCCCTACTATAGCACCTCCCAAAAAAACAAGTGCCGTTAATGTATTTAAGGGTACAATAAGAGAAGCTATAGTAGCTAAGGTATTACTGACTACTAATCCTAATAATAGTTTTTCGATAAAACTAACAGGTAGTTTAAGCAACCTACTTGTTACCAACCCAAATATTAACATTAAGAAGATCGTGTAAAAAGCAGAAATAAATATAGCTATCATTACCCTCTAGTTATTATAAAGTTATAATTTTAACGAGCTCACAATAAAACCTCATTTTCCCCTATTTGAAGTAAAATTAAGCTCTAATACCGATTGAAAAATAATCATGCCGTTATAAGTCGTTTCTTTTTACTTTCTAGTACAAAATAAATTTGAACCACAGCTAAAATTATACTTAAAACCTCTTTCTTATTTAAAGAAAAGATAATGCAATTTATTCATACGACAAATAATACCTCAACAGATATAACATTATATATAAAACAACTATGACCTCTTTAAAATCCCATACTTAGCAATACAATAGAGTGCTCTAAAACCATCTTTCCAACCTATTTTCTTACCTTCTTCATAAGTACGCCCATAATACGATATACCTATTTCATAAATACGTAAATTAGGAATACGTGAAATCTTTGCCGTGACCTCAGGTTCAAAACCAAAACGTTTTTCCTTTAAGGGAATTGACTGGATAATCTCTGTTCTAAACAACTTATAACAAGTTTCCATATCAGTTAAGTTGAGGTTAGTAAACATATTAGATAAAAAAGTCAAAAACTTATTACCTATAGTATGCCAAAAAAACAAAATACGATGTGGACGACCACCAATAAAGCGTGATCCGTATACTACATCTGCAACACCATTCAACATGGGTTTTAATAAGTCGTTATACTCATTAGGGTCATATTCTAAATCTGCATCCTGCACTATTAAATATTCTCCTTTAGCATGTTTAATCCCTGTATGCAGAGCAGCTCCTTTCCCTTGATTTTTTTTATGTGCTAGATAGGTGAAGTCAATTTCAGGATGAGCCTTCATATACTCCTTAATAGCATGTTCACTATTATCTGTCGAACAATCATTTATCATTAATATCTCCTTATCCACCCCCTCTATAAGCACCACATCTTTGACTTTATCTAAAATAAGATGTATGGTTTTTTCCTCATTATATACAGGGATTATTATGGAAAGCATCTGTTTTTTTAAACTCATAAAAAAAGAAAACAAGTATTGTAATACGTTTCTTCTTTTCGTAAAAATGCAATTACGAAAGAAGAATACTAACTAGAAATTTATTATATCGAATTTTGATCAATGCAATTTCGTAGAACTATCAATGAAAAGATTGTGATTACTAATTACATAAAAAAAGCCTCCTCAACTATTAATTAAAAACCACTAAACAGCTTTCTAATTAAATTACTTTTGAGGTACTATATTCCCTTCCAATATAGCAATAAATACTAAAGGAGCTCATAACTTATACATAAATTTGATTAGGATTTAACAACTCTTAAAAATAGCTAGTATTTCAAGAACAATTAAGGTAAATACACGAAATCATTAACCCCTATCTTTGATACATTATATATCATTAAGTAACTTAGGTCTTGTATTTTCTAACTAAAGTCTACCTCACAAACCAGAAACGTGCTTACTGTACGATTAGACTTTACTATTGAGGTCAAAAAAATTACGTCTACGACCAGCCTAATTGAAAACCTTAATGGAAAAATTAGAAAATACACTAAAAATAAACTCTCGTTTCCAACTGATGAAGCACTCAAAAGTCAGTATATTTGATACTCAATGAAGCTACTAAAAAGTGATCAATACTAGTCAAAAATTGACGCATTATATTAGATCAATTTTTAGTCATTTTTAAGAAAAGGGTAAAGTCATAAAGCCCCACCCTATTTTTAACTTACATAGTTTTTAGAATAGTATCTTAAACAAACCCCTAAATGATTGCCTTACTCACTTCTACTTGTTACGCTATTTTTCTAATATTTTCTTTTGGATTAACGACTAGCAGATTATTTAAAATACCCAGCAATTTCATAGAAAAACTATGGTTAGGTCTTATCACAGGAAATACCCTAGCATCTATAGCTTCACTTATAATACCATTAAATACTACTACTGCTCTTATTTTTTTAGTACTAGCCTTAATAGGAATATATTTTACTAAAGAAGACATAATGTTATACTTTCTCAGTATACATAAACATAAAAGAGCCCTACTCCTTTCATTGCCTTTTTTTATAATTACTTTTTTTATAGGACTAAGTGAACCTAAAAATTTTGACACCTTACTATATCACTTACAATCGATTAAATGGATCGAAGCTTACCCTGCGGTACCAGGTTTAGCTAATCTATATGGAAGACTAGGGTTTAATAATAATATTTTTACGCTTTTCGCACTCACCTCTGTCCATGATCTTTTTGAACAAGAAATTTTCTCTATCCACATAATTGTTTTCTGTATAATGGTATTTTACTTTATTAAAAAACTGTTACAAATTCACACAAAGACACCTTATTCTAAGCTATTCTTCTTTAACCTCTTCCTTTTTACAAGAATATTTCTAATAGAAAATATTTCATGTCCATCAGCGGATTTCTTAGCTACTATTATTCCTGTTTATATATATAGTAGAGGACTCGATCTTTTACAAAATGAGAAAACCTATTTTCGAGAATACATACCGATATTAGCATTAGCTACCTATGTATTAACGATCAAATTATCATCGATACCTTTACTGATGCTATCGCTCATAATACTATATAAGTATCGAAAGGAATTATCTTTGCATTTAGGTGTAATTTTTGGCACAACTTTTATAATTATAACACCATGGCTCTTACGTAACATAGTACTTACAGGCTGGATTATTTATCCTTTTGAATCATTAGATTTATTTGATTTTGATTGGAAAGTACCCGCAAATGAAGTCGCTTTTGAAAATATGATTATTAAAGGTGGCGGAAGAGAAGGTGGTATAGTGTGTATTAACGCTTTTCATAAAAACTTCTTAGAATGGTTTCCTATTTGGGTTAATAATAGATCGATAATCGAATTAATTATTTTTATTCTTAGTTTGATAATGCCTTTGATCTCTTTCACAAAAATAACTTTCCGAAAGTCCCCAAAAAACATTACAACACCTATTTTACTTTGTATCAATGGAATGCTAGGTGTAATATTTTGGTTTTCCATAGCTCCTAGTTGGCGATTTGGAGAACCTTTTATTTTACTTGCAATCACTTCCCCCATCTTAATATTAGGAATAGACAATAAAAAACACACAATCAAAACTAAAATAATTACGACCCTATACTACTTGTGTTTATTAATATATAGTATAGAAATGTATATTATTGTCTTACTAATAGCAATTTCTCTAGGCTTTACACTACTAACATCTATTAACACACTAAAAAAACACTTAATAAGCATATGCTATATTTCTCTTTTAACGATACAAATAGTACATTGTATTGCATCTATTGGTATCACTAAGAACCAAGATATATCACAGTTAATATATACCCCATTTACAAACTCCGTATTCTATAATTATACACCATATTTTAATACACAAATTGTTGATGGATATGAAATATATGAACCCGAAATGGACAACCCTTGCTACAAAACGCCTATTCCTTGCACAAGCTATACTCGGGAAGTTGAAATCTTGACTACCTTCTCCGAAAACAAAAAAGGTATTCCCACAGAAACATGTCTAGAAGAACGTATTCAACTAAGAGGAAATACATTGGCTGAAGGTTTTAAAAGAATAAATACGAAACAGTGAATCGAAATAATGAAGTGTAAAATAATACCAATTGAATTATTATTGCGATGTAAATAAGTAGGATCATTTTTTCTTTGGCACTAAGATTCAAAAGGGTACAAATATATTTGGATATAAGACAAAAAAAAATCGATTAGTTTGTAATTAGAATGAAACTCCCTAAGCGATGAACGATAAAAAATTTATCAGTACAAATATAAAAAAAGTCTAGGAAATTTATTGATTAAATGTCGTTTTGAAGGACACGAACTTCGTCGTTTTGACACTCTATGTTCACTAGTTAGCTCAGTACTCATAACAGGAAATAGCACATTGCATCACTTGGCACTAGGTAACCCCGATTTAAAGCAATATGAAAGTAAAAAAAGGCAATACAAGCGTTGGGTTACGAATGATAACGTCCCCCTAGAACGTTATTATTTACCTTATATAAAATCACTTTTGTCGACTCTATCAGCGGCAAAAGAATTAGTGTTTAGTATAGATGGTTCTTTCGTAGGTAAAGGCTGTATGTGTTTAATGTTTAGTGTAATATATAAGGATAAAGCTATCCCTGTGGTTTGGCGTGTTTACAAATCAAAAAAGGGACATTTACCAGAGAAATCACATCAAGATCTTTTATCTGATTTAGCAAAAGTAGTCCCCTGTGACTGTCGTGTAATTATAGTTGGGGACGGTTCCTAGTCAAGAAATCTATTATGAGCAGTTACTATTTACTGAGAAGAAATAGGAAACGAATCTATTGATTTGGCATGGAAAAAAGCATGAAGACCCAGTGTATTTAGTAACTAATTTGGATTTTACTCCTGA
>CAYYNF010000077.1:0-9715 GCA_964472695.1 uncultured Flavobacteriaceae bacterium | reverse complement strand
TATTTTATAAAACTTATGGAAATAACAAAAAAGACAATTTTAATCACAGGTGCTAGCTCTGGTATTGGAGAAGCCACCGCTATACAATTTGCTAAACAAGGTCATGATTTGATACTTTGTGGTAGGAGAGAGCATAAATTGAGACAGTTACAAGCATCCTTTCCTCGAGGTGTAAATTCGCAAATTTTGGTTTTTGATGTAAGAGATAATGCAGCAGTGAAAAGTGCTATAAACTCACTTTCGGATCACTGGTCTACTATTGATGTATTGGTGAATAATGCAGGGAATGCACATGGACTTTCTCCTATGAATGAAGGTAGTATAGAAGATTGGGATACTATGATCGATGGTAATGTAAAGGGGTTATTATATGTTTCTAAGTTGGTCATTCCGCAAATGGTTACTAGAAAAACAGGGCATATTATCAACTTGAGTTCTATTGCAGGAAAACAAACTTATGCAAATGGAGGTGTGTATTGTGCTTCAAAAAGAGCTGTTGAAGCTCTTAGTGAAGGAATGCGATTAGACCTTACAAAGCACGGTATAAAAATTACCAATATTGCACCAGGAGCTGTAGCAACTGAGTTTTCAGAAGTGAGGTTCAAAGGTGATGTTGATAGAGCTAATAAGGTTTATGAAGGTTATGAACCATTGTTGGCAGAAGATATTGCAGACTTAATTTCATATGCTGTAAATGCTCCAAGTAGGGTGACTATAGCGGATGTTACTATTTATGCAAAAGCTCAGTCAGCAGCAACAACAATACATAAAGGTGAATTTTAGAATAATATTATATGGAAAATGAGATTAATTGGAGTGACTTTTCTAAGATAGATATGAGAGTAGGTACTGTTTTATCTGCCGAGGTTTTTAAAGAGGCTAGGAATCCTGCTTACAAAATCACGGTTGATTTTGGGGATTTCGGAACTCGAAAAACATCTGCACAGGTTACAAAATTATATAAACCAGAAGAGATCGTAGGGAAGCAAGTTGTAACTGTAGTTAATTTTCCACCAAAACAGATTGCTAATATGATGAGTGAGTGCCTTATATTAGGTGCTGTAGAAGAAGGTAATAATGTCACGCTTCTATGTCCGGATAAAAAAGTGGTTAACGGAACTAAAATAGGTTGATTCTAAGGGGACATAGATAAAAAGAGCAGAAATACGAGATGTATTTCTGCTCTTTTCATTTGTGATGAGCCTGTATTATTTTTCAAATAATACTACGGTTTCGATATGTGCTGTATGCGGAAATTGATCGACTAAACTAATTTTCTTAAGTTGATAACCAGCTTGTGTAAGTAGTTCAGTGTCTCTTGCTTGAGTTGCAGGGTTACACGAAACATACACTAAACGATCAGCATTCAGTTTAATGATTTTTTGCATCGTTTTAGGGGCTACACCAGCTCTTGCAGGATCTAGAATAATAGTTCGGATCTTATTCTTGTATTCAGGGTGCTGGTTGAGGAATTTCCCAACATCTGCGGCATAGAATTTTACCCCATCAATATTATTTCTCTTAGCGTTTTTATTAGCATCAACAATAGCAGATTCCACAATGTCTACTCCAATAATTTTTGCGTTTTCACTTTTCGAAGCGATAATTTGTCCTATAGTTCCTGTTCCACAGAAAAGGTCTAGAACTACCGAATTATCAATAGATTCCTTTTTCTCTAACGCATAATCCACTACTTTACTATACAGTTTCTCAGCAGATTTCGGGTTTGTTTGAAAGAAACTTTTCATGCTAATTTCAAATTCTAGCCCTAGTAGGTTTTCGATAATTTTATCTTCTCCACTAATTAACTTTATAGACCCTGCTGTGGCAATAGTACGGTCACCAATTTCATCGTTAATAGTGTGTAAAAGTCCAGCTACTCGGTTTCCAAAAAGCTCTTCAAGATACGAAGCGAACTTATTAAGGTCGAAAGTTTCTAAGCCAGCTGAAGTGGTGACAAGGTTAAAAAGTAACTTGTCGGTAGTAAATGATTTACGAACTACTAAGTACCTAAAGAAACCTCTTTTTTGAGGAGCATGCCAAGGATCCAATCCTGAAGCTTCGCAGTAATTTCGGATCGCTTTTAGGTTGTCCTCAACTGCTTTGTCAAAAAGTCCTGAGTCGCAGTTAAGGTTTTCACCACACCACCAAGTACCTCTTCTTTTGAATCCTAAAGTAAACTCATCAACATCTGTTTTCTGATCATGATTATATCCAATTGCTGAAAACCCGTATTCCATTTTGTTACGGTAATGAAAATCATTGGGCGAACTTATAAATTCATCAAATTTAGATTCGATGTCTTTAGCCTTACCAATTCTTTTAAACAGTTCTAGTGTACTTTGTTTTTTGTAGCTATGTTGTTTCTCTATAGGTAATTGAATATAAGGAGCTCCAGGGATGCTTTGGTACGGAAGTGAAATCTCGTCCTCAGAAGGTTTAATAACTTCCCATAACTTGCACTCAGCATATGTTTTACTTGATTTTTTTACTTGTGCTTTTACGAGTTGTCCTGGCAGTGTGTTAGGAACAAAAACTACAAATTCGCCAAGTTCATTTCTGATTTTTCCAATTCCTTTTCCTCCAAAAGCGTAATCCTCAATGAGGATTTCTAAAACTTGTCCTCTTTTAACAAATTTATTACGTTCTCTTCTTGCCATATAACTTGTATTACGCATTTAAGCGTTATTTGTTGTTTTATTGTACGAATGGTAGCAAAGGTATCATTTCTTTCCATATTACTCGTTAGGAGTTTAAGCTAAAGCAAATAATATGATTCATAAATCTTAAAAAGAATAGTGTTTGGAATATTTTATAAGTAGACTATTTTTTCGTCTTATATTTGTTTATAAAAAAATGGCGTGAGAGAAGAGGTAGTATATAATATAGCTATAACAGATACACTAAAGCAGCGCTTGTTGGAGTGGTCATCTCAGTTTGATGAGGTGTTATGGCTCGATTCGAATAATTATGAACATTTGTATAGCTCTTGTCAGGCGATATTGGCTGTTGAGGCATTTACGAGTATAGTAACCGATGCTCATGATGCTTTCCAAGATTTAGAAACTTACCAAAGTACTACTCAGGATTGGATTTTTGGCTATTTAGGGTATGATCTTAAGAATGATATTGAGTTACTTAGATCAAATAATCCAAGTCAAGTTAATGTTCCTGATTTATGCTTTTTTCAACCTTCGAGGTTAATTTTTGTCGAAGAAGATCGTTTGGTGTTTCGTTATTTAAACTGTGTTTCTGAAGAAATAGAAACCGATTATCAACATATTATCCAGTATAAACTATCTGAAATCATTAATAAAACACCAGTTGTAATTCAGCAAGAGTTGTCTAAAGAAACTTACATAGCACGTGTACAGCAAATGAAGGAATATATTGCTAAGGGGGATATTTATGAGGCTAATTTCTGTAAACAATTTTATGCCACGCAGGTAAATATTAATCCCTATCAAAAATATAAGCAGCTTAATGCCATTAGTAAAGCACCATTTGCAAGTTTTTTCGCTTATGATGATCTTTATGTATTATGTTCTTCACCTGAACGTTTTTTGAGAAAGCAACAACAAAAATTAATCACGCAACCTATTAAAGGAACAGCAAAGCGTTCGGTACATATATCAGACGATGCTAGCTTAGCAAATCAACTTTATACTGACCAAAAGGAACGCTCCGAGAATATTATGATTGTTGATTTAGTTCGCAATGACCTGTCTAAAGTTGCAAGTAAAGGTAGTGTAAAGGTAGAGGAGTTTTGTAAAGTATATTCTTTTAAGCAGGTACATCAAATGATTTCTACAGTTACTTGTGAGTTAGCTTCAGAATTTTCTCCAGTAGATGCTATCAAGGCTTGTTACCCTATGGGAAGTATGACGGGAGCACCTAAGCTTTCAGCAATGAAAATTATTGATAAGCTCGAAACTTTTAAACGGGGTATTTATAGTGGGGCTATTGGCTATTTTACACCAGAGGGAGATTTCGATTTTAATGTAGTGATTCGAAGTATTATTTATGATCGAGATGCTCAGAAAATATCATTTGCTGTAGGAAGTGCTATTACCGAAAAAGCAAACCCAGAGAGTGAATATGAAGAGTGTTTGCTCAAAGCAAATGCACTAAAGGATATTCTAAGTAACTAGTATCAATATGCAAGATAAAGTTTATGATTTTCTTCAATATTTAGGGATAACTGATGGAACACGAATTGGTTTGGCTATTAGTGGGGGAGTAGACAGTGTTGTATTGGCATATTTATTATCTCAGTTGCCTTATGAATTGTTCCTACTACATTGTCATTTCCATTTAAGGGGTGATGATAGTGATCAGGATGCTTCTTTTGTGGAAAGCTTAGCACAACAGATAGGAGCTACTTTTGTAAGAGTCGATTTTGATACGCAAGCCATTGCTCAAAAGCGTAAGACCTCTATTCAAGTTACTGCACGTGAATTGCGTTATGAGTGGTTTGAAACACAGGCCAACGTACTAGGACTTTCGGCAGTTGCTACAGCACATCATGCTGATGATAATTTAGAAACATTTTTGATGCATCTTAGTAGAGGGAGTGGGATTGATGGGTTGTTGGCAATTCCTCCTAAAAATGGATTATATATCCGTCCTTTATTAACCTTTTCAAAGCAAGATATCTTAGATTATGCTCAAAAATATAAACTAGATTGGCGTGAGGATGTTAGTAATCAAGATACAAAGTATACACGCAATAAAATCCGTCATCAGGTAGTACCTAATTTAAAAGAGGTATACCCAAATTTACTTACTAATTTTAATCATACACTCCTACATTTACAACAGGTTAAAGCATTATTAAATGACACAATAGATAACAAGATAACAGCTTATTTACAGCCTGTGTTGGGAACAGATATATTGAAGTGGTCAGTAACTGATCTTAAAAAGGATTTACATGTAGAACTCATTTTATATGAAGGGCTTAAATCTTATGGATTTACAGCATGGGAGGATATCTATAATTTGCTGGACGCTCAGACGGGCAAACAGGTATGTTCTAAAACCCATATTTTATTGAAGGATAGAGGTCACTTACTTTTATATCCTAGGCAACAGGACGATTTTACTGAGTTTTATATAGATTTAAATGTCTCGAATTTTCAGCTAAAAGGACTTCAATTTACTGTAGATACACATCAGGGAATACATGAATCTGACAAAAATAGTATTACATTAAATGCAGAAGTTTTAAATTTTCCTTTGTGTCTACGAAAATGGAAGCAAGGAGATTACTTTTATCCAGAAGGAATGCAAGGCAAGAAAAAAATTAGTAAATTTTTTAAGGATGAAAAATACGCTTTACCTCAAAAAGAACGAACTTTACTATTGTGCTCGGGGTCACACGTGCTTTGGGTAATAGGTAAACGTAGGGATCGAAAGTTCTTGAGCCGAAGTAGCACAGAAAAAGTAATACATATAACTGTAAATTAATGAAATTAGTAAAGAATATTTTGAGCTTACTGTTTTTAGTATTAACGGTAGCACAGTTAGCAGCACAAATAGAAAATCCTGTACATTGGGAGCTTAGTCAATCTAAGATTGATGATACACATTATACCTTGTTGTATAAGGCGAAGATAGATGAAGGCTGGCATTTGTATAGTCAACATATTGAGGGTGATGAAGGACCAATCCCTACGGAATTTACTATCAATACAGAGGGAGTAACCGCTGATAATTTTGCTATAGAGCCTAAGGGAATCACAAAGTTTGATAAAACTTTTGAGATGGAAATTACCTACTTCGAGGACCAGGTAATATTTAAGCAACCTATAACACTAGGTGAGGCTTATCAAGATCCTTTAAAAGTTTCGGTATTCTTTATGGTTTGTGACAATGAAAGGTGCTTGCCTCCAGAAGAGTTTTCTTTTCAGGTGGGTTTACGTAAGCCCAGTGCGATTCCTGTACAAGAGAAAGTAATCACAGATCGTGATCAAGAGCTTTCAAGAGCCTTAAAGATTGATATTAAGAATAATGGTTTCATGCTTAATAGTTACCATAAAACTAGTCTTTGGAAAATCTTTTTTCTAGGTTTTTTCGGAGGTTTTATTGCGTTGCTTACCCCTTGTGTGTTTCCAATGATTCCGCTCACCGTATCTTTCTTTTCACATAGCTCTAGTTCGAAAAGGCAGGGGCTAGTTAAAGCTGTTTTCTACGGAGTATTTATCTTTTTAGTTTATGTATTGGTAAGTGTACCTTTTCATTTGTTAGATTCTGTGAATCCTGATATTTTAAATAACATCTCTACTAGTATTCCTTTAAATGTAGCGTTTTTTCTAATTTTTATTTTCTTCTCGATTTCCTTTTTTGGGTTTTATGAAATTACGTTACCTTCTAAATGGAGTAATTCCATAGATAATAAAGCAACCGAAACAGGTGGAATCTTAGGGGTGTTTCTAATGGCATTTACTTTAGCATTAGTTTCTTTCTCGTGTACGGGGCCTATTTTAGGGTCTTTATTAGGAGGGGCTTTATCTAATGATGGAGGAGCAATACAGTTGACTTACGGATTAGCAGGTTTTGGATTAGCATTGGCTTTACCTTTTGCCTTTTTTGCCTTATTCCCGAACTTACTAAAGAAACTTCCGAACAGTGGTGGGTGGATGACTACAGTAAAGGCTATTCTTGGGTTTTTAGAATTAGGCTTTGCCTTTAAGTTTTTATCTAATGCGGATTTGGTAGCACATTGGGGGATTCTTAAGCGTGAGATTTTTTTAGGTATTTGGTTGTTTATTGCACTTGCTATGGTAGCCTATTTATTGGGGGTATTTCGTTTGCCACATGATAGTCCTTCACAAAAAGTCACCACACCACGAAAGGTTTTAGCTTTATTAGTTTTAGCCTTTGCAGGCTACATTACTACAGGAATACTGCCTAATAATAAGGCAGGTTTATCTTTATTAAGTGGTTTTCCTCCTCCAACTTTTTATAGTATATATACAAGTGAAGAATCACATTCTCCTTTGCAGGTTAAGGTGTTTCATGATTTTGAATTAGCTGTTTCTCAGGCTAAAAAAATAAATAAACCGATTTTAATCGATTTTACAGGTTGGGCTTGTGTAAATTGTCGTAAAATGGAAGAGAATGTATGGACAGATCCAAAAATTAAAACTTTACTGGAAAATGACGTAGTTTTAGTTTCGCTATATGTGGATGATCGAAAAGAACTTCCTGTTGAAGAGCAATTTACCTATAGAAGTGAAGATGCTAAAAGAATTAAGGAGGTAAGAACTGTAGGTGAGAAATGGGCATTATTTCAGACTTTGAATTTTCAAAATAATTCACAGCCTTACTATGTACTTATGGATAGTGATTATAGACTTTTAGCAAAACCAATAGGAAATACACCTGATATAAATAATTATTTAAGTTGGCTTTCTTTAGGGATAGCAAAATTAGATTAATTAAGGTCAATATTGAATCATTTTCAACTATTTTTAGAGATGTATAGCTTTAGTGATTAAGGTAAATCTTTTTAATAAGCTTTTTTGTTGATTTTTTTATTAGTTAAGAGGCTTTTTGTTGAGAAATACGTAATATTTTCATCGAAAACGTTGTAAAAAAATAGCTGATTAGGTTTTGTAGTTCATTTAAAATACTTTTGAAAATACGATGGCAAAGAAAATCAAAAAGATAGGAGTACTGACTTCTGGAGGAGATGCTCCTGGTATGAATGCAGCAATTAGAGCTGTTGTACGAGCGTGTACACACTATGATATTGAGTGTGTAGGTATTTACGAAGGATATTCAGGTTTAATCAATGATGATTTCGTTGATTTAGGACCTAGATCGGTAGCCAATATTATTAATAAAGGCGGTACCGTGTTAAAAACAGCACGCTGTATGGAATTCTACAATTATGAAGGTAGAGAAATAGCGAATCAAAATTTGTTGAAAGCAGGTATAGATGCTCTAGTTGTAATTGGTGGTGATGGAAGCTTTAAAGGAGGATTAAAATTAAATCAAGATTTTGGTTTCCCAGTCGTAGGAATTCCTGGAACTATAGATAATGATATTGTAGGTACCGATTTTACAATCGGATATGATACCGCATTGAATACTGTGGTTGAAGCAGTAGACAAGATAAGGGATACAGCTAGTTCTCATAACAGATTATTCTTAGTAGAAGTAATGGGACGCGATGCAGGTGATATAGCCTTAACTTCGGGGATAGGGGCAGGAGCAGAAGAAATTTTGATACCTGAACGACCTGATCTAGGAATTGAACGGTTGATTAATTCTTTAGATCATAGTGAGAAGGCAGGAAAAACTTCAAGTATCATTATTGTAGCAGAAGGTAAAAAAGGTATGAGTGTTATGGAAATGCGAGAATACCTGAATGAGCATAAGCCAGATTACGATGTACGTGTTTCGGTAATAGGTCATATGCAACGTGGAGGAACTCCTACTTGTAGAGATCGTGTGATTGCAACTCGTATGGGAGTTGGTGCTGTTGACGCATTAATGAAAGGGCTTTCTAATGTGATGATTGCAGAGCGTAATAATCGTATTGTAACTGTCGATCTTACAGAAGTTCTTCAGAAAGATAGAAGTCTTGATAATGAACTTATGAGGGTGGCACATATTTCATCCTTATAAATAAAGTATAGTAAAGAATTAATATATAATATTTTTAACAATGAGTATAGTTAAACTAGGAATAAACGGCTTTGGGCGTATTGGTAGAATTGCATTTCGTATTGCATCACAACGTGAGAATGTAGAAATCGTAGCTATCAATGACCTTCTAGATGTAAATCACTTAGCATATTTATTAGAGTATGATTCAGTACATGGTAAATTTGATGGATCAATAGAGGTTAAGGATGGTAACCTAGTTGTTAACGGAAAAGAGATTAGAATTACAGCAGAAAGAAATCCAGAAGAATTAAAGTGGGATGCTGCAGGTGTAGATGTAGTACTTGAGTGTACTGGTATTTTCACTACTCTAGAGAAGGCTGATGCTCACCTTAAAGCTGGAGCTAAGAAAGTAGCTATCTCTGCTCCATCAGCAGATGCTCCAATGTTTGTAATGGGAGTAAATGATGATCAGATTAAAGCTGATGATAAAATTGTTTCTAATGCTTCTTGTACAACTAACTGTTTAGCTCCAATTGCTAAAGTAATTGATGATAATTTCGGAATTGTTGAAGGGTTAATGACTACAGTTCATGCAGCTACAGCTACTCAAGCTGTTGTTGATGCTCCTTCTAAAAAAGATTTTAGAGGTGGTCGTTCAGCTTTAAATAATATTATTCCTTCTTCTACGGGAGCTGCTAAGGCAGTAGGAAAAGTAATTCCTCAGTTGAATGGAAAGTTAACGGGAATGGCTTTCCGTGTACCTACGGCTGATGTGTCTGTGGTAGACTTAACTGTTAAGACAGAAAAAGCAGTATCTTATGATGAAGTAAAGGAAGCAATGAAGGCAGCTGCAGCTGGTCCAATGAAAGGAGTTCTTAATTATACAGAAGAGCCTGTAGTTTCTCAGGATTTTGTAGGAGAATCTCATACTTCTACTTTTGATGCAGGTGCTGGTATCGCATTAAATGATAATTTCTTTAAGATTGTTTCTTGGTACGATAATGAATATGGGTATTCAACTAAATTAATTGACTTAGCTACTAAAGTAGGTAATTTGTAAGATCTCTCTTTTTAGGAAATACCTGAGATCTAAGAG
>CAYYNF010000076.1:0-9816 GCA_964472695.1 uncultured Flavobacteriaceae bacterium | reverse complement strand
GAGCGTAAGCAGTCGATTAAGGAAACACTTTATTTATTTCTGTTAGAAAAGAGGGAGGAAACGTCAATCTCTATGGCAGTAACAGCTCCTGTTGCAAAAATTATAGATAGGGCTTATACAAATCGTTTACCGATAAGTCCTAAAACAAAAATTGTGTATTTAGCAGCATTAATATTAGGACTTATTGTACCATTCGCATGGGTTTATATCCGCAACTTAACCAATACAAAAGTAGAAACTAAGCAAGATGTATTAGATGTTGTGCCAAATATTCCTGTATTAGTAGAGGTGCCTGCATTAAAAAGCAGTGAGGAACATACCTTGGTACAAAATGATCGTAGTAGTTTAGGAGAATCATTTCGAATCTTGCGTACCAATCTTAATTATATTTTGAGACCTAAATATAAAAAAGATAAGGCCTTAAAAGTTTTTATAACTTCTACAATTAAGGGGGAAGGAAAAACGCTAATTTCATTCAATACAGTACTTTCATATGCTAACTCCAATAAAAAAGTACTGATTGTAGGGGCGGATATTAGAAACCCTCAGATTCATAGATATATAGATGGTGCTAAAAATTCAGAAGGATTAACAGAGTACCTTCATGATCCTTCTGTTAAAGCAAAAGATCTAATACAAAGTTTGGAGTATAATGATTGTCAGTTTGATCTCATAAATTCAGGTAAAATACCACCTAACCCATCGGAGTTACTTATGAATGGACGATTTGAACAGTTTATGGCTGAGTTAGAGACACAATATGATATAATCATTGTAGATACAGCTCCTACCATGTTGGTTACTGATACTTTATTGTTGTCAGATCATGCAGATACTATTATGTATGTTGTACGTTCAAAATATACTGAGAAAAATATCTTAAATCATTTAAAAGACTTACTTGAAGCTAAGAAACTTCAGAATGTTTCTTTCATTATCAATGGTGTTGATCATGATAAAATAGGCTATGGCTATGGCTATGGTTATGGTGCTCAGAAAAAGAGTTTCTTTAAGAGGGTTTTTGGTTAGTAGTATATTCATGTTAATTTTCAGTAGATAGGTAAAGTTTATTTTTAAGTTGGCATGGTTATAGATATTCTAATCTTAGAATTTTAAAATTAGATTATTATGATAAAGAGACATATTGTAAAGCTGGTAGTATTAGGTTTAGGTAGTTTAAGTATTAATGCTGTAAGTGCTCAGGAAATGGATATGAATGAAGCACCTATTGAGAATAGAGCACCTAAACATAACAAATCAGAGCGTAGAGCGAAAATAAAGGCTTTTCGTAAGAGTTTATCAGAAGATCAGTTAGCACAATTTAAGCAGCTTAAAGAAGATAGAATTGCGAGAAGAAAATCTTTTAGAGCTACTTTTACTGAGGAGCAGAAAGCTATTTTAGATGATAAAAGTTTATCAAGAAAAGAGGTGAAAAAAGCTCTAAAAGCTACCTTTTCGGAATCTCAGAAACAGCAACATGAAGCTAATAAATTAGCTAATAAAGAAGCCATGGATACATTTAGAGCAACTCTTTCTGAAGAACAGAAAGAACTTATGCCTAAGAAAAAACCATTACATTTTGTAAAGGGACAACGAAAAAGGAGAGGGTAAGAATATTCTTCTCAAAAGGGTACACAAAATAATTAGGTTACCTTTATAAAAATACCCCCTTGTTCTACGAGGGGGTATTTTTATATTTATAAGATGTTTAAGTTGTTGATCTTAGTTTTTAAGGAGGTATGTTTAGAAAAAAGATCTGATGGCTAGACTAACTCCTTCAATAAGCATACCTGTACCAACAATTGCTAAGATGAGTCCCATTAATTTCCCAACTACTGCAATAAGGTTAACACCTATTCGTTTTACAATTTTATCACTCATTATAAAAGCCAAGTAATTCATGAAAATCACTATTGCAAATACGGCAATGATAATAAGGGTCTGCCATAAGTTCGCATCAGTTACATAATTCATTGCTGTAACAATCGTACCTGGTCCTGTCATGATAGGAATTGCTAAAGGAGAAATAGCTAAATTATTCTTATGCTTAGAATTCTTGTTATTTTGTACTGATGATTTTTTCGACATCAACATTTCAAAGCCTATATAAAAAATCATAATTCCTCCTGTAATTTTAAAAGCAGGAATGGTAATTCCGAAAAGTTGAAAAATATAACGTCCTGCAATAATAAAAGTTAGGGCAATACAAAAAGCAGTAATGGAACCTAAGCGAGCTGTATCTTTAATCTCATCTCCTTCCAACTCTTCTTCTTGAACTAAACCTAAGAATAAAGCCGTAAGTACCAAAGGATTCATAATAGCAAATATGGCAGTAAATACTGATAATGAGTATACTCCTAGTTCTTCCATAAGATTTGTTTTTAGCTTGTAATAATGATAAAATACTAATAAAAGATTTGTAAAGTATGTATACAAAACTCTTTTTCAAAAAGTGTGAACCAATATTACACCTATATTTTTTGAAATACTAGTTTTCTCTTATTTATAAGTGAAAAAAGTAGAGGTATATAAGAGGAAAATGGTACACCCTTAAAAGTATCTTTTCTATTTTTTTAAAATTGAGTAAACATTAATGAATTGTGTTTTAAATCGTGTTTAGTGTGTTAATTTGATTTTAAATATGTTTTTATGAGAGGTGTTTGTGTTAAAATTTTAGTGTATTTTCGTCGGGTGTTATATGGGCCTTTCTAGGCGAATTTTTTACTTTTATGAATTTTAATACTTTATACAACTTATTTACTAAACCTACTATTGACCCTATAGCTGATGTGGTATTAGACAACAATTATGAAAGTTTGCATAGTGATGTTAATAAGCTTATGCAGTATATTCGAGGTGAGCTATATAAAAGTGTCGCTAAGGGCACTTCTTTAACAAATGATTTAAATAAAGAAAGAGGAAGAGATCGATTAGCTTACTCTTTTATTACTTGTTATAACCAATCCTTAATAGAGGCTCTAGATTCTTGGGATAACTTATGGAGTTTAGAGGCTACTTCAGCACTTTTAATGGATATAGCTTTAGGGGTACAAAAGAATTTTATGTGTTTTGATTCTGATTTTCATATGAATACTCATATGAAAAACTCACAAGATCGACTTAATAAAATTTGTATTCCAACGAGCGAGTGGTATTTAAACTTACCTAGGGGAGCTAGTTCTAAAGCGGGAGTATCTATGTCTACAGCGATATCATTACAGTTTATGCTACATATTGGAGTTTCTGATATAAAACAGATAGAGGCTTTTGTAAATGGCTTAATACGTTACTGGCAAAACAACTTTATAAAACGATTGACCAGTAAATACCATACACCAGCAGAAGTATGGAGCTCATATAATTATTTTTTAGAAAAAAATAAACGATTTTTAAACCAATCAAATTCAAAAAAAATGAAGTTATGATACGAGTTGTTGTTTTAGGAGGAGGTAATGTGGCGAGTCACTTCTGTAGTATTTTTGATAGTTGTCTAAATATTGACTTAGTTCAAAACTATAACCGAAAAGGAGAACAACTATTACCATATCTTGATACTACTAACGAGATAGCAGATATTATAAAAGCAGATCTATATATCGTTGCTTTTTCTGATCAATCACTAGTTTTAGTAAGTGATCTTTTAGCTAACCTAGAAGGATTGGTTGTGCATACTTCAGGGAGCACTCCTATGTCGGTACTATCGGGACTTTCTAATTATGGGGTTTTTTACCCTTTACAATCTTTTTCAAAAGAGGTTTCCGTTAACTTTAAAGAAGTTCCTTTCTTACTAGAAGCAAATACTAAAGAAAATCTAGAAGTTTTAGATCAGGTTGCACATGAGA
Organism: uncultured Flavobacteriaceae bacterium; assembly: GCA_964472695.1. Classification (GTDB taxonomy): domain Bacteria; phylum Bacteroidota; class Bacteroidia; order Flavobacteriales; family Flavobacteriaceae; genus Aquimarina. Next base: position 5,974 of record CAYYNF010000076.1, on the reverse strand, counting down.
TTTCTAATAAAGTGTACCATTTATCATCTGAGCAACGAAATGCTTTACATGTAGCAGCGGTATTTGCGAATAACTTCACCAATTTTATGCTTACTGAAGCATATCAGGTTTGTCAAGAATTTGAAATTAATACGGATATTTTACAACCTTTAATAGCAAATACTTTTAGTAAAATACAAAACACCTCACCACACAAAGCACAGACAGGTCCTGCATTGCGTAATGATACGGCTACCATTAATCGACACTTAGAAACATTGAACAGTCAAGAGCAAAAAGACTTATATTCGTACCTTACTAAGGCAATACAAATGTATTATGGAAGAAAAAAGTTTTAAAGAATTACTACACACTGTAACTACTTTCGTGTTTGATGTAGACGGAGTATTTACTGATGGATCTCTATTTCTTGATGATAAGGGTGGTTTATTAAGAACCATGAATGTAAAAGACGGTTATGCTGTGAAATTTGCATTGAATAAAGGCTATAATATCGCTGTAATTTCGGCTGGTCAAAATGAAACGGTTAAACAACGTTTACAAGGATTAGGAATACAAGATGTCTACTTAAACGCAAGTGACAAAGTAACTTGTTTAAATGAAATTATAGCTAAGTATCAACTTACTAAAGAACAAATCGTATATATGGGTGACGATCTTCTGGATATACCTGCTATGAAATGTGTAGGTATGCCTACTTGTCCCCAAGATGCTGTTCCCGAAGTAAAGGCTCATGCACGTTATATTTCTCATAAAAAAGGAGGAAAAACCTGTGTGCGTGATATTATCGAGCAAGTACTAAAGGTACGAGGAGACTGGCTTGTCTTTTAATGGGTGTAACTATCTTTCCTAGAAGGTATAGGCAATTCCGTTGGTGAAATTGTACTGGGTTTTACGAACATTTATCACAGGGTTACTATCGTAATTCATATAAAACGTAGACATAAACTGTATACCGTTGAATATATTTACAAGTATTGAACTTTGACTCAGAAATCGAAAGTCAGACAACTCTTTAAATAAAGGTTGATAGTAGTTCGTGCTAATTATAGTTACTTTTTCATTAGGAGTAAGTTTTATAGATAGGTAGTTACTCCCTCTTAAATTATGCTGAATTGGCGTAGCGTCATTTTCAGCATTTTCGTATTCGTACATGCTGTTTGTACCAAAATATATTTTTTGTTTCTCAGCATCATATATTCTGAAGCGTACCCCTAAGCCTATTAAAGTACGTAATTTTATTTCTGAAATTTTATTTCTCTGAGACTGTAAAAAACTCTCCAAAGAATATTTAGGGCGAATCGCATAGTTATAACGGAAATGCTGTGTGTTGTAATTGGCTATCATGTTTTTGTTGATTTCTTTAAACTGGAAATCATTAACAAAAAAATAGGTGCTTTTAGACCATTTGTATTCTATTCTAGCTAAATGCTGAATGTCAAAAATTTGATTGATGTTATTTTGTTTTAGTCCAAATTGTAAGCTTGCATGCCCTGACCAACCTGTAGTATTTGTTTCAGGTCGCAAGCTCTCAATATTGACAATTTGAGCATGAAGCACTTCACAGAAAAAACAAAACATTAAAATTACCAGAGTACGCATAGTAAGTTGACTAAATGATATATTCGAGAAGTAAAATTAATGCAATTATTTGAAATTTAAACTCTAGTGTATTTTGTAAATAAAAATTCCATATTTTTCACACAAAATCTAAGAGGCTGTTTACTTGGTAACACATCTTTTTAATAATCTTAATTTACGACAAGTAACCATAAAATTGAAAGGCACATGAACGCTGATAAAATCATTGTAGGAAGTGAGGAATGGTGTAGTTTTCCTCAGATTCATATCCCAGCCCTAAAAGCAAGAGTTGATTCGGGGGCTAAAACATCGTCTTTACATGCTGTGAATGTTAAATCTTTTAAAAAAGATGGAATTCCTTGGGTTAGTTTTGATGTTCATCCACTTCAAAATGATAGAAAAACAACCGTTCATTGTGAAGCACCTGTTCATGATAGAAGAAGGGTAAAAAGTTCTAGTGGTAATAGTGAACTAAGGTTCGTCATCAAAACTATTTTAGCAATAGCCGAAGATACATGGGAAGTTGAAGTTACTTTAACGAACAGGAATACAATGGGGTATAGAATGCTATTGGGAAGACAAGCTATGTCAGGAAAAATGCTTGTTGATCCTCAGTCTTCTTGTCTTTTAGGAGAACCTACTGAGGAACTACTTATTCAGCATTATCACTCAAATATTGTTAAGCGAAATGGACTTAAAATAGGTCTTTTAGCCAGTAACCCTAATTTATACAGTAATAGAAGAATTATAGAAGCAGGGCAAGAAAGAGGACATGATGTTGAGTTTTTAAATATAAAAGATTGCTACATAAAACTTGACGGAAAGAATCCTGAAATGCATTATAGAGGAGGTAGGGTGCTCAATGACTTTGATGCAATTATTCCTAGAATTAGACCGAGTGCTACCTTTTATGGTTGTGCATTAACAAGGCATTTTGAAGCTATGGGGGTTTATACTTTGAATACGGCATCCGCAATTACTAAATCAAGAGATAAGTTATTTGCACTTCAAGAGCTCATAAATAGTGGTTTACCTATACCAACAACTGGATTTGCTAATTCTCCACTTGACACCGAAGAGCTTATAAAAATGGTTGGTGGAGCACCTTTAATCGTAAAATTATTAGAGGGTACACAAGGGAAAGGAGTGGTGTTAGCTGAAACTAAAAAAGCGGCAGAAAGTTTAATTAATGCCTTTAAAAGCTTAAAAGCAAATATTTTAGTTCAAGAATTTATTAAAGAAGCCAAAGGGGAAGATATTAGATGCTTTGTTGTTAATGGAAGGGTAATTGCAAGTATGATGAGAACTGCAGCACCTGGTGAGTTTAGAGCAAACATCCATATGGGAGGTACTGCCTCTTTGGTGAAAATAACTCCTGAAGAAAAAAGAGTTGCTCTCCTTGCAACTAAGAAAATGAAACTTAAGGTAGCTGGTGTCGATATTATCAGAGGTCAAAGTGGTCCCTTACTACTGGAGGTAAATTCATCACCAGGATTAGAAGGAATTGAAGGTGTCTCTGATAAAGATATTGCAGGCAAAATGATTGAATGTATTGAAAAAGACTTGAAGTTTATTCCTAAAATATAATAAACTAACAGTTGTTTTACATTTCCCCCTTCTTAATCAACTAAGTGAGGTTAGTTGGGGGAGTTACACTTATGCCAATTGAATTATTATTCTAGATAAAGAAACTTTTAGTGAAGTTCGGCAAATCGGTTAAACAAATTATCGCATTAAAGGAAAGGCAAGGTTAATACGTTCGATTCGGCATTTCTCTAAAGGTAGTTTCTGTACCATTTGTAAATAATTTTCATTAGGATACGCACGGTTAGCCATTTGTAGAATTGCTAACATACCCATTCGGTTAGTTGATCCAATTGTAGGTAAAGGCCATACTTTATTAGGATCAGTATAAGGTAAAAGGAAATTTAAGGCTGCTCTAAGACGTGAGTTTTGATTATTAGTTTCCCAAATATCAACACCTACTCTTTCTGCAAGCTTTGCTGCAAGAAACATAGCATGAAGGTTATAAATACTGTAAAAGAGTGGTCTAGTACGCATCATTTCTTGGGGCATAAAACCATTAGGTCGAATTTGTGAAACGATACGTCTTTTAACAAACTGTTCAGCGATTAGTTTAGCTATTAGATAGTTTTCAGAATAGAGAGAGAGGTAAATTGCTTGTACATCATAATATGAACCATGGTTGTTATTTGATGCAGCTTCTTTAAGTGCTAATTCATTAGTTGCAAGCCATTCGAAATATTCCTTGACCCACTTTTTTAATTCTATAAATTCAGTGTCGCTTAATGCTGATGAATGCTTGATTAACAAAGAACCTTCTAAAGCTCGAATTATAAGACGACCATCCAAGACTCCATATTTGGAGCCGTTATTGCGACCAGGTATACATTGTGCATGATTGGCATTTGGATTCATTTTAGTTTTCTCATCAAGAAACCAAACACGAAGAAGTTCTGCCGCTTTTTTGGCGTACTTCTGCTCTCCGGTTAGGTAGTAGGCAAGTCCTAGTGTTTCTGTGTTTACTCCTAGAGTATTAATTCTTAGTCGATCAGATTTTTCAGGATTTTGGCTCTCAGGGTATGTTTCACCATCTTTTTGTGTGTATGGTAAACAATTCGGCATATTAGGATCGGGCCACCAATAACGACCATAGCTTACATAATCATGTTTGTCTCCACTTGGAGGAAGTTCTTTTTTGTCTGTTACAGAAAAAGGACCTTCATAAAGTGCTTTCTCTGCATCTTTAATCAGTTGCTTAAATGCATATTGGTAATTAGGATCATTTTTGCTGATCTGTAATTTAGTGAGTTCTAAATATTCAGTATCTATTAAAATAGTTTCAGCATTATTATTTCTCTTACTACACGCTCCAATCATCAATAATATTGTTAGAAAAAATGTGGTTTGAGCGAGTTTTTTCATTCTATAACTATGCTATTTTAATTCTACCTGTTAAGAATTGATCCGTTTATATTGTAATATACTTTTTTATCTCTCTTTTGTAAGCATTTTATCTCGCCTTATTAATGCTTCTATAAAATAATAATCAGCATATATAATTGGAACATCTATTTCAGACTTTCCAGGAAGACTGCCTACGCTATGCTTTAAAAAAAAAGGAGCTGTATCGCATTGGTATTCTTTTGAAGAAAGACTTCTTAATATTTTGTCAGCCCAGTTCTGGTATTGCTTTGCTTCTTTAGGGGTATAACAACTTAATTCGAGTAGTGCTGATGCTGTAATGGCAGCAGCAGAGGCATCTCGTGGTTCATTAGGTATATTCGGAGTATTATAATCCCAATATGGTATTAGATCAGAGGGGAGGTTGGGATGATTAAATATATAAGTTGCAATTTTTTGAGCTTGCTCTAAATATTTTTGCTCATTTGTATATCTATACGCTATCGTAAATCCATACAATCCCCATGCTTGTCCTCTACTCCAAGCAGATTCGTGATTTAGTCCTTGATGGGTGTTTTTTCTTATGACTTCTCCTGTTTGTGGGTTGAAATCAACAACGTGATAGGAACTGTTATCTTTTCTAAAATGATGCTTTAAAGTTGTATTAGCATGCTTATTGGCAATATCATAAAAAGTTGAATCTCCAGTTAGTCTGCTGGCTTCAAAAAGTATTTCGAGATTCATCATGTTATCTATTATAACGGGATATCTCCAAAGATGCCTGTTGTAATCCCAGGAGCGGATCGCTTTTACCTTTGGGTTGAATCGAGTGCTTAGTGTTTTTGCTGCTTTCAGGAAGATATCGCTATATTTTTTTTCATTAGTGATTTTATACGCATTCCCGAATGGGCAATATATTTTGAAACCTAAATCATGTGTCCCTCTATCATTTTTTTCTTTTTCGATAACTTTAGACCATTTTATTGCTGCATCTTTCAAAATTTCATTTTTGGAATAACTGTATAACTGCCAAAGTAAACCAGGATAAAAACCACTTGTCCAACTTTTAGAGGTAGTACCCTTAACCCTTCCTTTTACCATTGTTCTCGGAATCTGAGTAGAGTCAAATTTAATTTTCTTTAGGTCTTTTATAGCTTTTTCAGATAAGTCTTTTAAAGAAGAGATTTTTATACTATGCATCTCTTTTTCTCTACCTTTAGTAGTTGATGATATATTACAACCTAGAAGATAGATCGAAATGAATAATAATAGACTTGCTCTCATATATTTTATGCTATAGGTATGATTGGAGCTTATTCTATATAAACTCAAATAATCGAGAAAGCAGTTTCAACTGTTCCACAGTTTAAGAAATTATAGGATACATTAGCACGCGATTTCAATATTTCTGGCAAAGTCAAAAGCACCTATGAGTTAACACCAAAACATCGAAATACTCACAGCAATA
>CAYYNF010000075.1:0-9820 GCA_964472695.1 uncultured Flavobacteriaceae bacterium | reverse complement strand
AAATAATAATCAATAGATTAAAGTAAGTATTAATAATCTTATTTAAACATACTCTCAACTTATTCATACGACAACTCATATTTCAATTGGTATTATTTGCCTAACCCTTTTCTTTTTTTATCTGCCTTTTTTATTGCTTTATGTGCTCTAGCTTCATGTGTTCCTAATTGAAAATATCTATTACGAGTTTTTTTAGTGGTACTCCTAGATTTTCTAGAATTAAACATAAGAGTCGGACGTGTATCGTCAAATTCTTTTAGTGAAATCGTAAAATCAATAAGTTTTTCATCTTCTAATTTATCGCTATCAGTGGTATGTATTCCTAATTGTTCTTGTCTGGGACTGATGGGTTTTGATGCTGTATATACTCTTAATTGTCCCTCTTCTGAAAAAGATACTTTTTTAGAGGATTTTTCTTTAGGTGCTGCTATATATTTATCGAACAAATAATTTAGCCCCTGTTCTGTTCGTCTTCTTAGTAATACTTCTCTCAATTCGGAACGAGTTAGTCGTTCCTCTTCATCTATAGTATTTACCTCAATAATGTTATCAACGAAATACCTATCATACATTCTTTGTAGATTGCTTAGTGTTTCATTTGCTACAATAGGTTTATGGATATCTTTACTGAGCCTCTTGAGATCGTTAAGTAAGTCATTTAGCTTTAAAGACTCATCACTGAAGTGTTGTTTTAGTAGTTGCAAATGATTTACACATTGCTTTAAGACTTCACATGTTTTTGCACAACTAGTTTTAAGATTTCTTAATTTTCCAATTTTATCGTATCTCATTCTTTCCCTTGTCATATAATCCAATTGGTTTAACGCAAAGTTACTGTCAGGACGGTAATCGTCTATATAAATAGATAGTTGTCCGTCACTAGAATAAATTATTAAAGGGTGTTCTTGTGCTTTTTTTAAGGCGTCTTGTAGGTTAAGAATACTTTCCTTCTTTTGATTGTCGGATAAACCTTGTTGAGAAGCAACATCTTCTAGCGTTTTTTCACCTCTTAGTAAGGAATATATTTCTTCATACGATAACTCAAGGTCATTTTTTGCAACTTTTACAAAATCATTAATTACTTCAGTATTGTCACTTAAGGTGTTTGTGATGTTTTCAAATTCAGATATTTTGTCATCTATATTATCTAAATCTGCTATTTTCTCATCTATGGCTACTTCAGGATCTAATTCCCCTCCCTCTTCTACAGTTTTTCGTTGTAATATCGAGTTCATATCTGTATAAAGCTTTGTATGAGGGTTTTCTCTATTGCTTTTATCAGTTAAGTATTCAAGGTAACTTATATGGTTTAATAGGTATTCAAGACTTCTAATAGCGTCTTCATTTCGTTCAAACATGACTTTTCTTTTAAATTATATATTGTTTCTATAGTGAATTAGATCTTCTTAAAGTTTTCTTATTAGCTACGCTTTCAGCTCGTTCTTCATGTGTTGCTAGGTTATGCATACTACGAGTTCTTTTTAGGACGCTTCTGCCACCTTGTGGAGCAAAAAAATCAGGTGTTGCAATACTTTCATTAAATGCTTCTAAGTTCATTTCAAAATCAATAGGTTGTTGATCTTCAATTTCTGAATCAGTAAGTCTCTTGTGCTGATTTTCTGAATCAAGGTGATCAGGGTAGGTTAAAACTCTGAACTGTGCATTCTCTGAGAAAGACACTCTTGTCGTTGATCTTCTGCGGGCGTTAGCATTGTATTTATTAAATAGATAATGTGTTACCTGTTGGCTTCTTTGTTTTATTAATGTTCTTTGATCTAAACAGTTATTAGCCGATTCAATATCTTCTCTTTTCTCCCTAGATATTCCTGCTTCTATATTTGCTAATTCTCGATTACTGATAATAGGCTTACTAACACTTTCACCACCGCTTAGTATTTCTTTAGCTTCTTGAAGTAATTTGTGATACTTTATATTACCAAAATATTCTTTCAGTCTTGTTAATCTGCTTAAAAATTCAAGCTTTCTTGTATGTTTTAGTTTAAGAGGTCTTAAATCCTTAATTTTTTTTTCTATAGATTTCTTTACGTTATTGTACAATACATTGAGAGCCCCTTGGTTCTGTCCAGTATAGTACACAAAATTACATAAAGGCAGGTACTCTGCATGAGTTATTAAAGGATGTTTTTGAGCCTTTTCTAAGGAGTCTTTTAACTTTAGAATTCGATTGTATTTATCTTTACTGATATTCTTACGGTATCTATTAGCTACTTTTTGTAAACTATCTTCATTTTTTAATAACCTTATTATTAATTCATTAGAAACCCCCATTTCTTTTGCAGATATAACAAAATGGCTAATTACTATTGTGTTTTTAGCGAGATTATCGAGGTCTAAAGTATATTGATTTATGGTGTCTTCTACGTCTTGTAAAGCTCTTGATACTTTCTTTACTTCTTTACTAATGTTGTTGATATGGATCAAATCGCTTCCGTATTCCCAATTTTGAACTAAATATTCTAAATTTTCTTGGGAACATCTATCTTTTTCTGACATAATTATTTTTTTATGGCAAATTTAGGTCTTTTATTATGTTGTATATTAGTTTGTTATTCTCTTTTTGTGTTGTGAAAAATAAAATTATATTGACTAATATCTTTTTAAAAGTTTATTGCCATCATCTAGTCTTACTCTATTTGCTCGTTGTTTATGTATTGCTAGGTTATACTAATTGAAAATTAGTATAATACTTAAACTTATTCATACGATAAATAATAATTCAATTGGTATTAGAGTTGATTCCTATTTTTGATAACACCTTTTCGATGCTATCATCAAAGTTTACCCATTGTATATTTTCATCCTTACGCCACCAGGTTAATTGTCGTTTAGCGTAGCGACGTGTGTTTTTTTGTATTTCAGATATAGCAAAATCAAAACTCCATTCTTTGTCTATATATTTGAAGATTTCTTTGTATCCTACGGTGTTTAGTGCATTAGTGTTTTTATGGTCGTACAATTTTTTCACTTCTTCTACGAGTCCCTCCTCAATCATAATGTGTACACGTTTGTTAATACGTTCGTAAATTTTTTCACGATCAGCAGTAATACCTATTTTTATAATATTGAAGTTTCGTTTTGTTTTCTCTTTTGCAAGGAAGCTGCTATAAGGCTTATTGCTTTCTATACAAATTTCTACAGCCCTTAATACACGTTGCTTATTTTGTAAATCAATTTTATTGTATGTAATTGGGTCATATTCTAGTAGGGTTTCCTGTAGGCCTTCAATACCTTTTGTTTCAAAAATAGATTGGACTAAAGTTTTGGTAGTTTTATTGATATTTGGAAATACATCTAAGCCATTACATACAGCATCAACATAAAGCCCAGATCCACCAACCATAATTGCATAATCATTAGATTCGAAAAGTTTTCCAAGGCAGTTTAGGGCATCTTTTTCAAATTGTCCAACATTATATTCATCTTTAATACTTATGTGTTGTATAAAGTGGTGTTTAGCACTATTGAGTTCTTCATCAGAAGGTACAGCTGTACCAATCTTCATTTCTTTGTAAAACTGTCGACTATCACAGGAGATAATTTCACATTTAAAGTGTTGAGCTAAATGAATACCCATTGCCGTTTTACCTATAGCAGTTGGACCTACGACTACAATAAGGGTTTTAGGCAGAAGTGTCTTTTGATGTATCATGATTGAGAGATTCGCCACAAATGTAGCAAAATAAAGCTTTTTTAACGTTGATAGGAGTGTGGCAATGTGGGCATTTTTTCTGATTTGATTTTTTGGAGGTATTACTATAGGATGAGGAAATAATACCTGTAGGCACTGCAATTACACCATATCCTATAATCATAATAAGTGCTGCAACGAATTTTCCTATAGAAGTGCCAGGGGCAATATCCCCGTATCCTACGGTAGTTAACGTAACAATACACCAGTATATACTTGTAGGAATATTATTAAAACCGTGTTCGGGGCCTTCTATAACATACATTATAGAACCTAGAATAATACAGATAACAATTACTGTTAATAAGAATACTGATATTTTGGCAACGCTATCTTTTAGGGCTTTTGATAGTCGGTTCGATTCGTCTACATATCTATTTAGTTTTAATATACTAAATACTCGAAGCAAACGTAAGGCACGAAGAGCAATGAGTACTGAGGACGAAACAAAAAATAAAGATAAATATTTGGGAAGTATCGAAAGTAAATCTATAATGCCGAAAAAGCTTTTAATATATTTTACAGATTGTGTACTAACATATATACGAAGTAGGTATTCTATAGTGAATAGAATAGTTATGCTCCATTCTATTATATTGAAAATAGCAGCATATTCAGCCTGAATAGGTGCTATACTTTGTAAGTTTACAATAGTTACACTGATCAGAATTGTTATAAGTAAAACGATATCGAATAACTTACCTAATTTAGTATCTGAATGAAAAATAATATTGTAAATAAATGCTTTATTCATAAAATTAGTAATTGTGTTAATATTTCTTCTACTGAGATATGCGAAATCTTTATCTATAAATCGTACCGTACTGAATTTTCTATCCAAGCGTGTAAAATAAAAAAAACTGCTAACTAATTTAAATTAGTTAGCAGCATAATAAACATAAATCAATAATTAAATAAACGAAACTAAATCTTTATTCTACTTAATGCTTCTAATAGCTGTAAAAAAAGATTTAGCACTACGATATTACAGAAATCTGAAGTAAGCAAAAAAAAGTAATTATCATAGATAATAGTGTTATGTTATACTACAATATAGTAAAAAATATGTATTTAAACTTGTTAAAAGTGTTTTTTGTCGATTTTTTTATTGGTGTGTGATTTGGTATTTGTATGTGGGATTAGCCTAAATTTAATGATCAGTCCGAGTCGTTAAGAAATTATAATTTTAAGTTTTACCTGATATTATATGGGGTGGGCGGTAAATAAGAACTATGACTACATATTGTTTTTAGGTAGTAAATTACTGATTTTGTAAGAAGGATTTTGAAAGCCTTATGAAAACCCCTACTTTTGAGACAAAATAATTGAATTCCAACACACAAATGGCAAACATTGATCAGTTAAAAGATTTTGCTACTCAGGTACGTAGAGATATTGTACGTCAGGTACATAATGTAAATTCAGGACACCCAGGAGGTTCTTTAGGTTGTACTGAGTTTTTAGTAGCTCTTTATCAAGAAATCATGAACCGTAAAGAAGGTTTTGATATGAATGGAATAGGAGAGGATGTTTTTTACCTTTCTAATGGTCATATCAGCCCTGTTATTTATAGCGTCTTAGCACGTAGTGGCTACTTTCCAGTATCAGAGTTGGCTACCTTCCGTAAGTTGGGTACACGTCTTCAAGGACACCCTTCTACACATGATGGTCTTCCAGGAATCCGTATGGCTTCAGGATCATTAGGGCAAGGGTTATCTGTTGCTTTAGGTACAGCACAAGCTAAAAAACTTAATAATGATGAGAACTTAGTTTTTTCTCTTCATGGAGATGGAGAGTTACAAGAAGGTCAAATTTGGGAAGCGGCTATGTACGCTGCGGCTAATAAAGTAGATAATGTAATTGCTACTGTTGATTATAATAAGCAACAAATTGATGGTTCAACTGATAAGGTTTGTTCTTTAGGCGATCTAAAAGCAAAATGGGAAGCTTTTGGATGGGATGTTCTAGAGGTTGCTAAAGGAAATGATTTAGAGGTAGTTATTGAAGGTCTTAAAGATGCTAAGTCAAGAACAGGTAAAGGAAAGCCTGTATGTATATTACTACATACCACTATGGGACATGGAATTGATTTTATGATGAAGGATCATTCGTGGCATGGTAAAGCTCCTAATGATGATCAGTTAGCTGAAGCACTAAAACAAAATCCAGAAACTTTAGGTGATTATTAATTAGTAATAGATTTCTGTTACTACTGAAATTTTTATTTCAGTTCTCAAAAAAGAAAAAATGAAAAAATATATAGATTCAGGTAAAAAAGATACACGTTCTGGTTTTGGTGCAGGTTTAGCTCACCTTGGTAGAACAAATGAAAATGTAGTGGCATTATGTGCTGATTTGATTGGTTCATTAAAAATGGATGAATTTATTGAAATTTGTCCAGAGCGTTTTTTTCAGGTAGGTATTGCTGAAGCTAACATGATTGGTTTAGCAGCAGGGCTTACTGTAGGTGGTAAGATTCCTTTTACTGGGACTTTTGCTAATTTCTCTACAGGTCGTGTATATGATCAAATTCGTCAGTCGGTAGCTTATAGTGAGAAAAATGTTAAGATCTGTGCTTCTCACGCAGGATTGACATTAGGAGAAGATGGTGCAACGCACCAAATTTTAGAAGACATTGGATTAATGAAAATGTTACCAGGAATGACCGTTATCAATACCTGTGATTATGATCAAACTAAGGCTGCAACTATTGCTATTGCTGAGCATGAAGGTCCTGTATATTTACGTTTTGGACGTCCAAAAGTGCCTAATTTTTCAGCAGATGTTCCTTTCGAAATAGGGAAAGCACAATTGTTGAACGAAGGTACTGATGTAACCCTTATTGCTACAGGACACTGTGTATGGGAGGCATTACAGGCAGCAGAAGCTTTAGAAGCTAAAGGAGTTAGTGCTGAGGTAATCAATATACATACGATTAAGCCACTAGATGAAGAAGCGATTTTGAAATCAGTTGAGAAAACAGGTTGTGTAGTAACTTGTGAAGAGCACAGTTACCTTGGAGGGTTAGGAGAGAGTGTAGCACGTACTTTATCTTTACATCGTCCAACTCCTCAGGAGTATATCGCTACTAAAGATACTTTTGGAGAAAGTGGAACTTCATCTGAACTTATGGCTAAATATGAGTTAGATGCACCAGCAATTGTTAAAGCTGCTGAAACAGTAATTAAAAGAAAGTAATTGTTAATAATTCTTCTTAAAAATAGAAAATCCCTCTTTAAATATTTAAAGAGGGATTTTTACATGATAATTTTTAGAATCGGTAACCGAGTTGTAAGCCTCCTTTAGCGATAATGTCGTAATCTCGATTGGTGTTGAATAGTTGCCTTCCTACTTCAAGGTCTACTTCTAATGTAAAATTACGACCAGTCACAATTTTTACACCGACTCCTATTCCTAGAGCAAGGTCAATTACGTTTTCCTCTGTTGTGTAGCTTATGTAGTCATCATCTTCATAAATATCGTCATCCATAGAATTGAGGTAAGAGAATCCTTCTACAAAAAAGCCACTAGCGTATCCATCTCCAAAGTATTGACGGTAGTATGGAGCGATATACCAGTTGCTAACTAAATCAGCATCATCAAAAGTGTAGGAAACATCCACACCTACACCGGATTCTTCATTAATTAGATATTGATAATCAAGCTCCGCAGCACCCAATAAAAGGCGTAGGCCATTAAGTTTTATTTCATTTTGTTTTTGATAAAAAGTGGCATCTTTTTTATTGTTTTGTTGAGCGTATATTCCACTACTTAGTACACTCAGTAATAGTCCTAAAAGGTGTTTTTTCTTCATTGCTTATCTCTTTAGAAATTTTCAATTTTTACATTATATTTTTCAAGCATTTCAAAATGCTCTTCCGCCTTAAAGTGTTCTTCCTTGAACTGTGCACGTCTTACTTTACCTTGTTGTTGGCGTATTGCACTGCGTACAAAACGTCGCATCGTATTTTCGTTATCGATTATGAGTCCTGGTACTTTTACAGATTGTCCTGATTCATTACGAGCTACCATAGTAAAGTATGATGAGTTGCAGTGTTTTTTCTCGCCAGTAGTAATATTTTCAGCTTCTACACGTAGCCCTATTACCATAGAGGAACGCCCCACGTAATTAACCGAAGCTTTTAAGGTGAGTAGTTCTCCTACTTCGACAGGGTGTAAGAAATCTACTTTATCCACACTTGCTGTGACAGCGTAGTTACCTGAGTATTTTGCAGCACATGCAAAGGCTACACGGTCCATAAGCATAAGTATATAGCCCCCGTGAATTTTTCCACTAAAATTTGAGTGAGAAGGAAGCATGAGTTCAGAAATACTAATGTGTGATTCTGAAGGGTGTTTGAATTCTGACATATGATTATAAATGACTTATTAGGTTAATTGCTGTTAAAGTGCGGAGATTTTTCAGGAGTAACAGATTCGATGAAATATTTGGTGTCTCCCCACCAAGGGAATGTACGATAGCGTTCTTTATAACGTACTTTTACGTACTTTCCTTGAAATTTATCTAATTTTTCAATAATCTCTTGCTCTTTCTCTTCAACTGAAAATTGAAAAAGTTGAGCACCCGATATTCCCTGACTAATCTCTCCTTCATAGGTTTTGAAGAACATCCCTTTTTTGCTAAACTTAATAAGTTGTCCACTACGTGATCCTTCACTAAATGTAGCGTAGTATGTAAGTGTAAAATAAGCTGTATATCCTAACACTCCAATGATTAAGAAAAGTGATATAATTTTTTTCATTTTAAAGTCTTTATGTCGCTAAATTATTAAAATAATGTGGGTTTCATTATAAATATATAAGCTAACTTACTGTTTTTTACAATTTAATAACAATGAAATCATGAAGTTGGTTTTTAGGACTTGAATCCTAATTATTATTTATATAACAAATGATAATTTAATTGGGGGTATTATTCACTGAATTTTTCCTTTGTTTTAATGAAAGTATCTTGCTTTAGTATGTGTTTTTTGTGAAAAAATGCTATCTATAAGTTATGAAAAACATAATGCTTTATGAAAATTAGAATACCATTTTTAGTAATATTAACAGTATTGTTAGTTAGTTGTGAAAAAGAAGAGGGGGGAATTGATACTTTTACGAAATCGCAAGTTAATAGTTTGTTAACATCAGCAAGTCATTCCGGTCTTATTTACGTTGATACTGATGCTTCAATACAGGAAGCTGTTGATGAGTTGCATCAAAAAGGGGGAGGAACAGTAGTTTTGCAAAAAGGAAAACATCGAATTACAGAACCAATTAGGCTTAAATCTAATGTAAATTTAATAGGGGACTATAACTTAAGCCGAGATAAGGTGATAATAACACCTAAGTCAGATGATTATAGTCAGCCCTTGATCGAAGGACAAAATATTGAGAATGTTACCTTAGAAAATTTTAAGATACGAGGAAATATGACCGAACAAGAGCAACAGTTACCAGGAAGTTATCATACAAGTCGAACAGCATATACAACAGAAGGTATCCGTCATAATCAGTTTGGAATTTTAATAACCGGAGATGGTGAGGACTATGATAGTGCCGTGAATAGAAATATTACTATTAAAGATCTGGTAGTGCGTAATTGTACTATGGGAATTCATGTGAAAGGAACTAGAGATTTATATATGAGTAGACTCAAAGTTCATAAAAATGGATTAATACAAGGCTTTTTTCATAATGTATATTTACGTAGAGTCTTTAAGGCAGAGGTGAAATTTTCAAAACTTTATGAATCCCTTACTGGTAATGGTTTAAATGTTTCTCAGTCAAGTGATATTAAAGTGAGAAAGAATCAGGCGTATGATAATTATTTTAGAGGTATACGTGTTGAAGGAGAGCGTGGTTATGTAGTAAATAACCTGAATGTTTATAAAAATAAATGCTGGGGAAATGGTAATTATAATTACCGATTTGTTAATGTTAATAATGGGAGAATTTCGACTAATACAAATGTAGGAGGAAGTAGTAAAATTTATATTCGTAACTTAAATGATGTAAAGTTAGTATCTAATATAGACTTCTAGTTTTTTGATTAGGCATATTCAGAAAAATGCGAATCCCTTGTAAATACAAGGGATTCGTTGTATT
>CAYYNF010000074.1:0-9877 GCA_964472695.1 uncultured Flavobacteriaceae bacterium | reverse complement strand
ATTAAAAAACTTTCCTTATATATTTTCAAAGATAATTTCATTATACGACACCAATTAAAAAAGTCGCCATAAACCTCATTTAAAGAGCTAAATGAACAAAAAAGCACTTTAAAAAACATATAAACGACAAAAAAACAACTTATAACCAAAAAAAAGCAACTAATATATTCACACTATATAAATACCTAACACAAAAGAATAGTGTATTTAATAGTAGAAAATATTTTTACGATGTAAATATCTAATATGCGTTATTAAGCATTATATTTAGCCTCGAATAAAAATTAATAGATGACTTTACTACATACCATTTGGAACCCTTCAACAGGAATCAATCTCGGATTTCTTACTATTCACTACTATAGTCTGATGTTTGTTATAGCTTTTTCTATTGGTTATCAGATTATGAAGCGTATTTTTATTAAAGAGCATGAAAATCTCGAAAAGCTAGAGCCATTATTCATGTATGCTGTATTGGCAACTCTAATTGGAGCAAGACTAGGGCATGTTATCTTTTACGATTGGGACTACTATAGTAAAAACATACTAGAAATATTCCTTCCTGTACGCTTTGAACCTAACTTTGAATTTACAGGATTTCAAGGATTAGCGAGTCATGGAGCTAGTATCTCTTTTTTAATAGCTATGTATTTTTACGCTAAAAAGATTATAAAAAAATCAGCTTTTTGGGTTCTTGACCGTGTAGCAGTAGCAGGTGTACTTGGAACAGCTTTTGTACGTTTAGGAAACTTTTTTAATTCAGAAATCATAGGTCATAAGACAGATGCTATTACAGGTATTAAATTTGTACAGGCTGAGATTTCAAAATATCAAGTTACACGAATTACAAATATCTCTACCCCAGAAAAGGCTTATAAGGAGTTATTGAACAACCCTAAATACCATGCATTTGTAGAACAAATAGCTTCACGTCATCCAGCACAACTATATGAAGCGATGGGCTATATATGTGTAGCCTTGGTCATGTATTTTTTATATTGGAAAACTAAACAAGCAGAAAAACCTGGATTTATAATTGGGACATACCTGGTACTAACTTTTACAGTACGCTTCTTAGTTGAATTCGTTAAGAAAAGTCAAGGGGGGTTTGAAGATCAACTCGGAGAACTATTAAGTACAGGACAATGGCTAAGTCTTCCCTTTATAATATCTGGAGCTTATTTAATGTTGACAGCTAGCAAACGTACCATATAAATATATAACGTTTGTATAAATACAAAAGCACCTCATAAATAAGGTGCTTTTGTATTTTTCTTCTGGATATGTTTATTGAAAATAATCATACTGTATATAAATCGTTGCTTTTCGCCTCTAATGCAATAGAAATATTGAATCATAGCTCAGATTTATTTCTTCTAAAAAGAAAATAATACGACTCATGAGAACGCAATCGACCTTAGTTTTTAATAACTTTCCCATCTCCATCTTCAAATTTCCCTCGAATTAGCTGGATTAAATCAATAATCCACCAAACCCCAAAGCCACCTCCACTAATAAGCAATAGAATTCCTGTAAGAATTTTTCCTACATAAAATCTATGTAAACCGAAGACTCCTCCGAAAAAGCAAAGTAGTATTGTAATTGTAAAACTTTTGTTACTTTTCATAACGTATAATTTTATTAGGTAATTAACTTTTGACGTTAAAGGTATTAAAAAAGCTTACAACTACTTAGTTAATTTCGAAAACAAATCCCAAACAACTACCCCAGTACTAACAGCAATATTTAGCGAATGCTTAGTACCTACTTGAGGTATTTCGATCACTGTATCACTAGCATTTACAATACTTTGTTGTACCCCTTTTACTTCATTACCAAATACAATAGCATATCGGGTATTTGGTTGAATTTCAAAATCATTTAAAAACACCGCATTCTCAGCTTGTTCTATAGCCAAAACGTTAACCTCTTCAGCTTGAAGTTTTTTAACAACTTCTAAACTATCTTCAGCATACTCCCACACAACACTTTCTGTAGCCCCTAAGGCAGTTTTCTGAATATCTTTATGAGGTGGTACTGCTGTTATCCCACACAAATATATCTTTTCAATTAAGAAAGCATCAGCAGTTCTAAATACAGAACCAATATTATTCAAACTCCTAATATTATCGAGAATAATAATGATAGGGGTTTTAGCCGCATTTTTAAACTCTTCTATACTCTTACGATTTAGCTCGCTATTTTTTAATTTTCTATATTCCATAAGCTTAAATATGTCACAAAAATAAACACATTACAAAAGGTATTATAGAAAGTTATAGATAAAAATTTACAGCTACTTTCGACACATTAGCTTCCCCTTTCCTTAATTTATATGAACTAAAAAACACATCTATTTTATGATAATATTGTGATAATAGACTTTATATCCTGTTAATTATCAAATAAAAAAGAATAAATTTGCAATTTGAAAAAATCAGCTATTACTCATAAACAAAACCTCCACTCATTAACACCAAAAATAACACTACATTCTTTTCCTTTTTAATAATATTAAAATTAAAAAAGTAATGAGAAGAGCCAAAGAAGAACAAAAAACAAATGCTAATGATTTTGACGAAAGTGTTAGACGTCTATTCATTGAAAATGTAGCAAGCTTAATTGATCGTACACGAGAGGAATTAGTACCTAAAAGCGAAGAAGAAAAAGAAGAAAGAGAAAATCCCAACATAGATACTGGACAATTTGTAGACATAGAGCGTGTTTTGCATTCTTTAACTACCAATCATCACGAGAAATTAAATAAAAATATAAAGAGTGAATGCATCGATTTTATAAATGAATATTGTAAAGACTTAACAGCAAAAACAAAACTATTGTATATAGAAGAAATCGTAAGATTAATTAATCAAGGGATTCACTATCAAGTTTCACCCGACAGACTATTAGAACCTAATCCATCTAAACAAAGTAGAGAATACGTTGGTCGAGCAGTTGATCAGGGTATAAAAAACATAAATCTAAAAATAAAAGATTTTATGACTAGGTTTGAAAACGATGCTAAAAAGAAAAGGCGTGGAAAAGGATCTGTACCCCTGTAGAAAAGAAATACTTACCACTCTATACTGGTGAACAAAAAATAAAAAAAGTGAATCACAAGCATTAAATTGGTTTTCCAAAAAAGAAGACTCATTTATGCTAGATTCACTTTATTGATTAAATATTACTCTCGAAAAAAGAGTAAAATTACCTTTTTAGCTTATCCAATTATTTTCCCAGAACCTAAATACCCTCCATTAACAACCATTAAATTACTTATATAAACTAGTATAACCATTACAAGCATGGAATGTCAAGCCTATTAAAACAATAGCTACTAAAAAAGTAGATTTTCGTGCGGGAATGTAATTTAGTGAGAGCTTTCTAAGTATATTTGCTTTTGCAAAACAAGATGACTTAAAATCGGGCTAAAAATGATTCATTTCTTTAAGAAAATTTCAAAATCCACGCATCAGAAAACCTCTACAACTATCCCTCAGTTTAATTTCTCGGCAATTGGTGACTTAAAATTTGAATTGAGCAATACCCCTGTAGTTAGCATTATTATTCCTTTTTATAATGAGTTTAATATTACGCTCAACTGTTTAGCATCCTTACAAACTTATCTTTCTAAAAAATATCCTTACGAAATTATTCTTGTTGACGATAATAGTTCTGAATCTACAGACCTATCGATTATAGAGGGTATTCAAATCATTCGAAATACAGAAAATCTTGGTTTCCTAAAAAATATCAATTTAGGTATCGAAAAAGCAAAAGGGGAATTTATATATATATTGAATAATGACACTATGGTCAAAGAAGGCTTTTTAGATGCGTTATTTGAGGTATTTGAAAACTTTGAAAATGTTGGTGCTGTAGGTTCTAAACTGATCAATTTAGATGGTTCTTTACAAGAAGCTGGTGCTGTTTTTTTGAAAAATTCTAAAGTTCGCCAAATTGTTAAAAACAAAACTGTTGATAGCCCAGAAGTAAACTACATTTACGAAGTAGATTACTGTTCTGGAGCAAGCTTATTGTTCCGAAAGTACCAAGATGACGGGAGTCTCAACCTCTTAGATGAAGCTTTCTTACCAGCTTATTTCGAAGAAACAAATTTGTGCTTTGATATTAAACACCGTCAAGGCAAAAAATTAATGTACACGCCTTTCTCAGAAGTGATACACATTGACGGTGCTTCTTACAAGAAAAAAGATAACTCTCGAAAAAAAATCCTTTTGACTCAAAATCAAGAAAAGTTTAGAGTCAAATGGAAAACTGTATTAGAGGGAATACAATCGGAAACAGTGGAAGAACGTATTCTTGAAAAAAAACAAAAATCAGTGGTTTTTTATGCTAAATACATTCCGCAATACGACAAAGGTTCGGGAGCTAATCGTTTTAATGAAATCGTAAAGACACTCCTAAAAAATGACTATCATGTTTCTCTGTTAGTCAAAAAAGCAACAGCTGATAATACCTATGTACAATACTATCAAAAACTAGGCGTACTAGTATATACCAACGAAGGAGACAATTTCAATAACTTTATAAGAAAACAACTAGCTACGGCCGATATTAGCTGGTTTTATGGTCCAAATGCTTTCAAATCGCACTATCAAACCGTAAAACGCCTTTGTAAAAACACTAAAGTGATTTACGATATGATCGACATACATCATTTAAGGTTTCAACGTACTTTCGAGATGAACCCTAATGATATTGCCTCGAAAAAACGTATAAATAAGTACAAAACCCTAGAGGTCAATGCTGTCAAAAAAGCGGATATTACTTTAGCAATCTCAGATCTCGAAAAAGAGTACATGGACAACTTAGTTGATGGTAATCAAAATATACAAGTATTATCAAACATTCATTCCATGAAAATAAGTCCTGAAGAAATTGCTCCTTTTGAAACTCGTAAGGATATATTATTTATTGGATCTAACCACAGCCCTAATATTGACGCTGTATACTATCTATATGAAGAAATTATGCCTAAAGTGTGGATGCAAGAGCCCGATTTAAAAGTGAATATTATAGGGAATATTAAAGACTCGATTAACGGTATTAACGACTCCCGTATTGTTTTTCACGGTTATGTAAAAAACGTAGCTCCGTTATTTAATAATTCAAAAATGATGGTAGTTCCATTACGTGTCGGTGCAGGTGTAAAAGGCAAAGTAGGACAAGCTTTTGAATATGGACTTCCTGTAGTAACAACTTCTATCGGTGCTGAAGGGATGTTTCTTGAAAACAAAAAAGATGCACTAATTGCCGACGAATCCTATCAATTTGCTGAAGCGATTATTAAACTAAACACCGAAACACTACTATGGAAAAAACTGTCCACAGCTTCAGACAAAGTGATTAAAAAATTTGGAAATGATCAAGTGCTAACAATTGTTGAAAAATAATTGTTTTATATCTTATATAATTTACGTTTCTTACTTAATAGTTGTTTATAGTACTTATGTCGCCATCTAAATAAGTTATCCGCTATATCTTCCAAAATATAATCCCCTAAAGGTAGAGAAGTATAATAGTCTTTTAAAATTTTAGTATCGTGTTTTTTTAAAGATTTATACACGACATACCTTCTAATAGCATCGATATTTTTAACCCCAATATTATTAAGAATAGTACCAAAATGAGGGTTATTGGAAATCTCATAACAAATCTTCAACCTTTCATAAAAATAAACATGGATTTTTTTCTGTAAAGCAGCTATATTTTCATGTGTATCAGCATGTACATTTTTACTTGACTGCGACTCGTTATGTACTCTAAATTTCAATAGTTTTTTATTAATAAAGCTAAAGTCCATTATCAATATTTTATGTAAAAAAAATACATAATCTACCATCTGTTTCATATCAGCAGGAAAATCACCTGGAGTAAAAATACTTTTATGAAATAATAATGTTGGGGGTTCTCCTAAGCAGTTATGAAAGATACTTTCAGTAATACGGGTAGCAGTATCCTGTGGAGTATAGCGTCTGGATTCATCAAAGATCTCTCCAGTCTGTGGTAAATTAGCATAAGCCTTTTGTGTATTTTGAGGAACACCTTCTTGAAAAAAATACTGTCGATCGCAGATGACTAAATTAACTTGATCTCTCAAAGCTGTAGTAATCATTTGTTCAACAGCAGAAGGAACTAATAAATCATCTTGAAATAGTAACTTAATCCAATCTGAATTAGCTTTAGCTATAGCGGCTTCCCAATTACCGATTAAGCCCAAATTCTCAGTATTCTTATATACCTTAATACGTGTATCTTGTTGTGCAAAACGCTCACAAATTTCATAAGTATCGTCAGACGAGCAATCGTCGGTAATAATAATTTCGATATTCGTATACGTCTGACTTATAGCTGAATTTAAGGTTTCTTCTATAAACTTTGCTCCATTGTAAGTAGGAATACAAATCGATACTAAGGGCTGTTTCAATTTAAAACTTTATTTATATATTTAGCTTCTGCAAAATACGATATATAATTGTATTTCAG
Source organism: uncultured Flavobacteriaceae bacterium (assembly GCA_964472695.1). Classification (GTDB taxonomy): domain Bacteria; phylum Bacteroidota; class Bacteroidia; order Flavobacteriales; family Flavobacteriaceae; genus Aquimarina. Next base: position 3,367 of record CAYYNF010000074.1, on the reverse strand, counting down.
TATTCATTTTCATAACAATTTAAAATGAGCAACACTCGAAAAGTATTATACTCTGCATTGGTCGGAAACTATGATGATATTCCTGAACTAAAATTCAAAAAGGAAGGTTGGGAGTACATTTTATTCACAGATCAAACTACTGCTCCTGAATATAATGGATGGACTATATATCCTTTACAAAAAGTGATTATAAACGATAACACCCGCAGTTGTCGATGGCATAAGATGCACCCTCATAAGTTATTTGATAACGCAACGTGTTCAGTATATATTGACTGTAATATCATTCTCAATAGTGATTTCATATACTATAGAGCTGAAGAATTACTTAATAAAGATATTAAACTAGCTACTATAAAACATCCTTTCCGAGACTGTATTTATGATGAAGCAGAGGCTTGTATCGCTATTGGAAAAGACAGCCCTCGAACTATTGAAAAACAAATATCTAAATTAAAATCTGAAAACTACCCCTCGAATAATGGGCTATTTGAAACTAATATATTTTTTAGAAATCATAATTACGATGCCGTATCTAAATTCAACGAGAGTTGGTGGGAGATGATCTATAATGGTTCAAAACGTGATCAACTAAGTATGTGCTACTTAACTTGGAAGCAAAACTTAAAAGTAGATTTTTTATTTCCTAATAAAGAAACTTCTGCTAGAAGCTCAAAAGACTTTAATTTTAAAGAAGCTCATAATAACAGTAAAGTATTTCGAGAAATTTCTCAAAAAGAATATACTGAGCTCATCGGTGCACAAAAAAGACTTCAGTCGATACGTAAACTTATTAGTTATAAAATATTTTGCAAACTCGAAATTAAACTCAGATCGCTATTTGTAAAATAAATAACGATCTGAGTTTAATTTCGAACACACTATAAAACAATTTGCTTACCTACTTCTAGATCATACGATTCTGGAATAAACTTATCGAACCCCGCTCCTGGAGTAAATGTAATTTCCCCAAAAAACACCTGGTCATCAGAAACATATAAGTCTATTCTAGCAAAATTAAAATCCTTAGATAATCGTTCTGCGATATGTACCATTTCTTTTATTGGTTTTGGAGCTTCCAAAGCTGGTCCATTTTCATGGCGCAACCTAAAAGGAAGTAACTGCCAATCAACAGGACTATAAAGATTTATTTTATTAATAGATTCTCGATCAATAACCACCTGAATAAAAAGAACTTTACCTCGACTACAATGAAACTTATAATCATAAGGAACATTACCATTTTTTTGTTGTAAAAGCTTTTCTACAATAATAGTAGGCTTTATACCTTTGTACTGTCGTTCACGCCAATAGAAATAATAATTATTCTTTAACGAACTCTTCATTTTAGACTGAACCTCCTCCCAGTCTTGTGCTAGTTTATCTTTTACAATACAATAACTACCACTATCATGATTTGTCTTGACAACAATAGGGTAATCAGGTAAATTTTCAGGAATTATATCTTTTGGGTTATCAGTATACATCACTAAAGGAATAAGATACTGCTCACCTACTTTCTCTTTAATATATTCTCGAACCGCTAATTTATCCGCACAAAGCGTATGAATGGGTTGATTGCAATGCAGTTTCTGATACTGCATTTTCTGATTAAAAGTCTGGAGATCATCTAGATTTAGATCTTCACCAAAGTTTTCTTTATAAGTTTTCTTTATAAAATTTTCATCACTCAAAGCATATTTAAAAAATAAGTTTTCTAACAAAGAGAAATAAGATTTTTTAGTTAGTTCTCTATAATTGGTTTTATAAAAATGAATATATTTTCGTTTCAGCTTCCGTCTCATAAATAATTTTTTATACCTCTAAAGACTGTAAGTCTACGAGTTTTTTATAGGTACCCGACTTTGCAATTAATGACTCATGAGTCCCCTGTTCTATTATCTGCCCTTTCTTCATAACGATAATTTCATCAGCATTTTGAATTGTAGATAACCTATGTGCAATCACTAGAGATGTACGATTTTCCATCATATTTTCTAAAGCATCCTGCACAAGTTTTTCTGATTCTGTATCTAATGCAGAAGTAGCCTCATCAAGAATCATGATCGGTGGATTCTTCATTACAGCACGTGCAATGGCTACACGCTGACGTTGTCCTCCCGAAAGTGAACTTCCACCATCACCTGCCGAAGTTTCGTACTGCTCAGTAAAATCACTGATAAACTCATGTGCATTTGCCACCTTTGCTGCTTCAACGATTTTATGATGGCTAGGATTTTCAATACCCAAAGCAATATTATTAGCAATACTATCATTAAACAAGATGGAATCTTGTGCTACAATTCCCATCATAGCTCTGAGGTCTGCCTTACGAATATCTTTGATATTAATACCATCAATATAAATAGCACCTTCATTTACATCCCAAAAACGGGTGATCAAATTGGCGATGGTAGATTTACCACTACCCGACTGCCCTACCAGAGCTATCTTTTTTCCTTTAGGTACAGTCAATGAGAAATTTTTTAAAACATACTCATCTTTGTATTTAAAGAAGATATTCTCAAAACGAATTTCGTGATTAAAAACATTGAGTGGTGTTGGATTAGGCACATCTGCTAATGAATTTTCAGCATCTAATACTGCAATTACACGCTCAGCAGCAGCATTTCCTATTTTTAAATCATTACTAGCCTTGGACAAACTCTTGGCTGGTGTAAGAATATTATACGCCGATGCCATAAAACCGATAAAGGTTCCTCCAGTCATTACTCCATCAATCAACACCATCTTCCCTCCAAACCACAGCAATGATACGATAGAGGTAATTCCTAGAAATTCACTAACAGGTCCCGCTAAAGATTTACGTTTGGTAAGTTTATTACACAATCGACGAATTTCTTCTGTAAGGCTACTATACCTTTCATCAAAATGCTCCTCTGCATTAAACGCTTTGATAATACGTAAGCCACGAATACTTTCTTCTAAATTTCCTAATAGATCCCCTCCTTTTTTAAACAAAGTATTGGAGTGTCCTTTAATTTTTTTACTTACCAAAGAAATCAGTAATGCCGAGGAAGGAATAAATACAAACATGATTAGACTTAACTTCCAACTAACCTTAAACATAATAATCAAAGTGAAAATAATATTCAATGGCTCTCGAATAAAAGTAATCACCAAACTCAAGTAGGTTTGATTCACATTAGCTATATCGCCAGTAGCACGAGCAATGAGATCTCCTTTTTTGTTTTCTGAAAAGAAAGCGATTGGTAATGAAATGATTTTACGATACATTTCATTACGCAAATCTTTAAGAATATTATCTTTCAAAAAAGACATAGTTATATTTCCTAAGTATCCGAAGATATTTTTGAGAAAGAAAATAAATACCACAGCTATAATT
>CAYYNF010000073.1:0-9934 GCA_964472695.1 uncultured Flavobacteriaceae bacterium | reverse complement strand
AAATTAACTTTGTCATTATTAAAAGGTAGCATTAGTGCTATTTTTTTAGGATTATAATTGCTTATCCTTTCTGTTAAATCAGCTTCTCTAGCTCTTGTAATGTAAGGTAACTTTAATACCATTCCTGCTTTCAACCCGTCTTTTAGGTTAGGGTTTAAAATTTGTAAGGAATCTATAGATACTTCATAGTTTTTACTTAAGCTATATAATGTTTCTTTAGGAAGTACTTCGTAATATTTAAAAATTTCGCTTTCAACAACTTCATTAGCTTCTTCCTCCGTGATAACTTCCTTTTTAGGTATAAGTAGTTGGTATCCAATAGGGAATTGTCCGTTAAGATTAGGGTTCATATTCTCTAGCTCAGGTATTGTAATCCCAAATCGACGAGCAATACTATACTTAGTATCTTGTGGTTGAAGTTTGTAAATTTGAGTTTTATTTAGTTCTTCATTTGATTTAATACTATTATACCTAGCCATAGTACCTAACTTTTTAACAACACGCCTCATCTTAGGAGCAGGTAAAGGAATACGTAGTACATCTCCTCTTCGAAGAGATCCATCATACAAAAAGCGATTAAACTCTTTAATATCGAATATATCCGCATTATATTTATTAGCTATACTATATAAGGTCTCTCTTGATCTAACCTTGTGCTTTTTAAAAATAATACCGTGTGTGTATTTCTCTGGAGCAGCAATAACATTAGGGATAACTAAAAAAGAGCCTGGTTGTATTCCATTTTCTTTAGCTCTAGGGTTAAGTCGGTAAATTGCATTAGGAGTAGTTTGATATTCTTGGGATATCGATTGAATATCATCATCAGCTTGGACTTCGTGGTTTCGGTAATTAAATTGTGCATTTAAATAGGTAAACACACTAGATATTACTGATAGTAAAAAACTGTATTTTAAACTCATAGGTATTAGATACTATATATTTATTAAGATAGTCGTAGAACATTTAAAAACAGTTTAGTTACTTTTTTTCTACTACTATATGAAAAAGATTAAGGGTAAACACCTCAAAATCTATTATATTTTATCACTCATTTCTACACAAAAATTATCAGTCGAAAGAGGTCATCAAGTATATAACATTAATTTGATATGTTTACCCTATTTTGTTTACTATTCTAATTAATATCATCAGAAAACTATATTTTATAGAATAGTTGATTTAAGAGATAATACTAATGGATAGCTATAAATATATCTATCAGTAATTATATTACTCCCACTCAATAGTCGCAGGTGGCTTAGAACTAATATCATACACCACACGATTTACTCCTTTTACTTTGTTAATGATGTCATTAGAAACTTTTTGAAGAAATTCATAAGGAAGATTTACCCAGTCAGCAGTCATTCCATCAGTACTTTCTACAGCTCTTAAAGCAACACATTTTTCATAGGTACGTTCATCTCCCATTACTCCTACACTGTTTACAGGAAGTAATATTGCACCAGCCTGCCATACTTTATCATAGAGACCATTTTCCTTTAGACCATTAATAAAAATAGCATCAACTTCTTGTAAAATAGCTACTTTTTCGCTGGTAATATCTCCTAAAATACGAATTGCTAAACCAGGGCCAGGAAATGGGTGTCTACCTAATAGCTCTGGATCAATTCCTAAAGAAGCTCCTACACGACGTACTTCATCTTTGAATAAAGCACGTAAAGGCTCTACTATCTTAAGTTGCATATAATCAGGTAATCCTCCTACATTATGATGTGACTTTATCGTTGCCGATGGCCCCCCTGTAGCAGATACAGATTCTATTACATCAGGATAAATAGTACCTTGAGCTAACCATTTAGCATCATCAATAAGTTTTGATTCATCATCAAAAACATCTACAAATACCTTACCAATAACTTTACGTTTTTTCTCTGGATCGCTAATTTCTGATAATTCAGATAGAAAACGTGCTGAAGCATCGACTCCTTTTACATTAAGTCCCATGCCATGATATTGTTCTAATACACTATTAAATTCATCTTTTCTTAATAATCCATTGTTCACAAAGATACACTGTAAGTGATCGCCTATGGCTTTATGTAATAATACGGCTGCAACAGTAGAGTCGACTCCTCCGCTCAGACCTAAAATTACTTTTTCGTTGCCAATTTTTTCTTTTAACTCAGCAACAGTAGAATCAACAAATGAATTCGGTGTCCATTCTTGAGCTACATTAGCGATTTTTACTAAGAAATTTTCTAAAATTTGCTTTCCATCTGTAGAGTGATATACCTCTGGGTGAAATTGTAAAGCGTAGGTGTCTTCTCCATCTATTCTGTAAGCTGCGTTTTCTACATCTTTAGTACTAGCAAGCTTCACTCCATTTTCAGGTAATTTTTTAATAGTATCACTATGACTCATCCATACTTGTGAATCTTCAGAGACTCCTTCAAAAAATACTTCATCGTTAGCTACGTAAGATAAGTTAGCACGTCCATACTCACGAGTGTTAGATGGAGCGACTTCACCTCCGTGAAAATGAGCTAAATACTGTGATCCGTAACAGATTCCTAATAAAGGCTTTGTTCCTCTTATTTGAGAAAGGTCAATCCTAGGGGCATCTTCAGCTCTTACCGATGACGGAGATCCCGAAAGAATTACTGCTTTAAAATTATTTAAATCAGGAACCTTATTATAAGGATGAATTTCACAATATATGTTAAGTTCTCTAACTCTTCTTGCTATGAGCTGTGTGTATTGAGAACCAAAATCTAAAATTAAAATGTTGTTTTGCATGGAGCAAAAATAGCATATAATTAAAAAGTATAAAAAAATAATAACTACATACCACACTAATTTTTAAGGTGAGGTAAACATCAAATTAACTTTACTTCTCTTTGTATAGACAATGTTTGTAATCATAATAATGTGTTTTTAGTTTATGTACTCGACAAAAGGCTTGTATTATTTGTTAATAAACTCTTTAAAGAGTATTTGATTATCGAATAACAGAGAAACCTTTGATTTTACATGTATTTTACCTTTTAAAAATGTTATTTCAATGATTTTGAAGTGTTTTTTACTTAATAGACGATTTTTATTGCATAAAAACAAGAATCAAACTATATATTTGTATTATAACCAAATAATTGGACATTTAGTCTTTTTTGTTTAAGATAAAAACTACAGAATTTATGAGAACTACTACTTTATTACATTTTTTATATGTATTGTTTAGTGCTAGTATTACGCTAGCACTACCGATGCAACTCTCCGCAAAAGAGGGAGGTAACAGCGTAACGGCTTCCAATTGTGGTAACCGTACATTTTATGTTGATAGTCAATTAGGTAACGACGTGAATAATGGACTTTCTCAAGGCAGACCGTGGAAGAGTTTCACTAAGATTAATGCAACGACATTTTGCCCTGGAGATAAAATCCTTTTTAGATCGGGGAGAACTTGGTCAGGGACACTAACTCCTAGAGGGTCTGGACAAGCAGGGAAACCAATTACTATTGGAAAATACGGATCAGGTAATGCTCCTGTACTTAATGGAGATATGAGTGTGGATTGTAGTGTTTCTTCTAGTGTAGTATACTGTACTATTAAATTATATAACCAACAACATTGGGTTATCCAAGATGTTGAAATTACTAATTATAAATCTTCGGAAGAAGGAGGGAAAAGTGCCACTGCTTGGAGACAACAAAATGTTACAAAATATCAAAATGTAAGGACTCCTGCACAATATACGGGAAACAACTCTAAGAAATGTGCCATTCTTGTAGAGGCAAAAGGTGCTGGGAAATTAAGCACTATACAGTTCAAGAACCTTGAGATTCATAGTGTAAATGGAGATATACATGATAAAGATAATGGAGGTATATTCTTCGAAGTATTTAATAGTAATAATGTAGCAAGTTACTTTGATAACATATTGGTTGATAACTGTTATATTCATGATGTGGATCGTACTGCTATTTCAAATCAATCTTACTTTGATGATCGATTATTAAATTCAAGTACTAACTGGACGCCTAATAGAAACTTTGTTATTCGTAATTCTAAATTTGAGCGTATAGGTGCTAATGCAGTAATTATGCGTGTATCTAAACAGCCTATAATAGAGAATTGTGTGTTCAAATATAACGGAATTAAAGAATCAGGTAATGCTGCTTTCTTCTTTAATACTGATGATGGGATAATGCAATACAACGAGTTCATGTATACTAAAGCTAATATAGGTGATAATGATGCAGGAGGACCAGATAGTGATTTCAGAACAAAACGTTCTATCATTCAATATAACTACATTCATGATAATGACTATGGGATGCTTGTGACTGGAGGATCTGACCCTAACTCAGGACGCTTTAATCATGGAACAATTGTTCGTTATAATATTTTTGAGAATGACGGTTTAATTGCAAGACCAAGTGATGGGGCACATGTGTTAAAAACATCAGGAAATGTAACTAATTGTGTATTCCATAACAATGTAGTTTACGTAGGAAGTCAACAAAGAAACTTAAAAGTAATTTGGAATAAAACTTGGGGTGGAGCTAAAGCTAATGGAACTAGATACCACAATAATATTATATATAATAAAGGAGTTAATACTATTTACGACTTAGGAAGATCTACAAATAATTTAATTAAAGACAACTTATATTACGGAAATACCGTAGGTGGAGACGCTTCTCAAGAGGCTAATAAAATATCAGGAGATCCTAAATTCACAAGTCCAGGAAATGGAAAAAATGGATATAAAATAAAAATTGGATCTGCTGCAATCAGTAGAGGTCGAAAAATAACAGGAGCTACTAAGGATTATTATAACAATACTATCAACTATAATCAAACTTTAAATGTAGGTATTGATCAATCAAAACCTGTAGCTGCACCAACGAATAATAACTCAGGTAAAGATGTTTACCTTGTAATAGGACAATCAAATACTGCTGGACGTGGTAATATTGAAGCTCAAGATCAAGCAATATTAAATAATGTATTTTTATTTAATGGAAACAACTGGGAAAAAGCTAAAAATCCAATGAATCGTTATTCAACAATTCGTAAAGATTTAAGCTATCAAAAGCTTGGTTATGCTTATAATTTCGGAAAAACATTAGAAAGTAAAACAGGAAAATCTATTGCATTAGTTGTGAATGCTAGGGGGGGAACATCTATTACTAGCTGGCAAAAGAACTCTAGTGCTGGATATTATAATGCAGCTGTAACACAAGTAAAGAAAGCTTTACAAAAAGGAGGAACTTTAAAAGGAATCATTTGGCATCAAGGAGAGTCTAATCGTAACACGTCATCGTATATGACTTACTTACAGCGTATGGTTAACGATTTGCGTGCAGACTTAGGGGCTAATTTACCAGTGATCGTAGGGCAATTAAGTCAGCAACGTTCAGATAATGCGACTTTTAATAATCGTATAACAACTGTTGGTAATACAATTTCTAATAGTCACTGGGTGAGTTCTAATGGATTAACTACTACAGATGGAACACATTTTGACTCGGCGTCTCAACGTAAATTAGGAGAGCGTTATGCGGATAAAGTGATTTCAATTTTATATCAAAATATTACACCACCAGCCGCTACGCCAAGTACACCGAGTGCTCCAACAAGCACATTAGTAAACTTAGCAAAAGGTAAAAGTGCTAGACAATCTACAACTGCTTTCTCGGGAGTTGCTTCTAGAGCAGTAGATGGAAATACTCAGGGGAATTACCATAAAGGGTCAGTGACTCATACTCATCATACAAACAATCCTTGGTGGGAAGTAGATTTAGGGAAAGACTATGGTATTGAGCAAATTAAGCTTTTCAATAGAGTAGGTTGTTGTACAGATAGATTAGATAATTTCAGTATTAACATCTACAATAGCAATAGACAATTAGTAGGAAGAGTTGCTAATCAGAGAACTTTCACAGGAAGTAAGATGTTTAATAAAAAGGCTACAGGACGTTATGTACGTGTACAAATAGCTGGAAAAGGAACACTTTCATTGGCAGAGGTACAAGTATTCGGAAGATCAAATACGATTACTAACTTAGCTCTTGGAAAGTCGGCTAAACAATCAAGTACAAATCATGGAGGAGCGGCTTCTAGAGCAGTAGATGGAAAAACTGAAGGTCGTTACCATTACCGATCAGTGACGCATACTGCACCTGATAGTAAGAAATTTCCTTGGTGGGAGGTAGATTTAGGAGCTGAATATGATTTAACGCAAATAAATCTATTTAATAGAACTGATTGTTGTTCTGACAGATTGCAAAAATTTAGAGTATATGTTTTTGATAGTTCAAGGGAACAGACTTTCTATAAATACAATCATGGTACTTTCAAGACTAACAAGGAGTTTGCTGTAGCTGGTGTCAAAGGGAGGTATGTTAGAATAGAGTTGAAGTCATACGTTAATCCATTATCTTTAGCTGAAGTGCAAGTAATGGGATATGGAGTAAACGTTCAGTCAAGTAGTAGTTCGACAAGGTTAGCTAATGATCCTTTAACAGATCTAGAGGGAGCTATAGGTGAAACTGTTCAAGATGAAAGTACAGTAAGTTTATATCCGATACCTGCTGGTGATAAGTTGTATATTTTAGATGATGTATATACTGATGAAATTACAAATATTACTATACTTGATATGAATGGAGTAGAGGTTTCTAAAACAACAGGTAGTATTTCTGAATATATCGATACTAGCTCACTAAAATCAGGGATATATTTCCTTTTAATAGAAAAGAATTCAGGTGTTGTAATCACAAAATCCTTCTCTAAATTATAAGATTTCATTAATTTTTTTGATATTTTTTTTACCTATTCTCTTAATTGAGAATAGGTTTTTTTTGTTTAAATTTATTGCTATTAGGTGTTTTCGATAGGCTTTCAATACCTTTGTATTAGAGAGAAAGAAAGGTGTAGTAGGGGGTACTAATTGAATTATTTAGTGTCAGAAGAGGAAAAGAAACGACTGATATGTGGGTGTCATAACTTTTCAGGTACTATTGTTAGGAGGACTGTGTGTTTACTTTTAGGGTGTAGGTGAAGAGTTAGGGGGGAATTGTTTTAGATTTTTGGTTTCCGTACTGCTTTTACAATACTTAAATCATAATTACAAAACTCTTCCATGTATGTAGTAATGGAAGTTCCGAAATAATCTTGAGTGTTTTTTGTTCCTTTTGTTTTAAAAAAACGTTTTACAGATCCTGGTCCAGCTAAATGTGCAGCAGCTAATATTCCTGATTCAGAAACAAGTACTCCTCCTATTTTTTTTCCAGTATATAGATTAATGTATTTACGTAAAATCCACTTGTTTCTCGAAAGATTAGCATAAAAAGCCTGTTCTTGTAATTTGGGGGAGTTTAAGAATAATTCAGTGTCATGTATATTGATGACTTCCAATGTAGATGCACTAAATTGATATTTTCCTAAATATCCAAAAATATTCACTTCATGATAATCGCCTCTAGCTTCCTTAAAGCCTAAAGCCTCCTTAAAGCCTAGATAATCTTTTTTTAGTGAAACAGTGTTAAAGCTATCATCGTTAATAGGGTTTATATCTTCTGGGAATACACAAAAATTATAATCTAATGTTATTGTTGCTTTGTTTATTGTTTTTTGGGGTTCATCAGTATTAGAACTAAAGAAATTAAACAAAGAAAAAAGTAATACTGGTAGTGTTGTTGTTTGTAATACTTGGTTCATATTGAATTAGTTGTAAATTGCTTGGCAAAGTTACAGGTTCAAGTAGATTGAGCAAAACAACAAGTGATTTTTGAGAGAATGCAATTTATTCAGGCTTTGTGTTGATAAATATATGAGGTTTTCTTTGTGTTAGTAATTTATTATTAGCGTTTTATGCCTTTCTTTTGAATCCAGTTGTGGTATAATTTGCTAAAATTTCTATGCTGTGCATAGGTTTTAGAAAATAAATGATAACCATAACGTTGAGGGTTTGCTACGAAAAATAGGTAGTCATGTCTTTCGTGGTTTAGTACAGCTTCAATAGAGCTGACATCTGGCATGTAAATAGGTCCAGGAGGTAATCCTTTGTTACGATATGTGTTATAGGGGTCTTGTGTTTTTAAATCTTTGGCCAGTACACGTCGGATTTTTAATCCCCAGTCATTACGTTGTCTTTTTACGGCAAAAATTACTGTTGGATCAGCGTCAAGTTTCATCCCCTTGCGTAAACGATTCATATAAACACCTGCCACTGTTGGGCGTTCATCTACTTTAGCTGTTTCTCGTTGTACAATAGCAGCTAATGTAATCACTCCAACGGGTGACATTCCAATGCTCTCAGCTTTTTTTACACGACTATCAGTCCAAAAGCTCTTATATTGCTTGTACATGCGATCTCTAAATTCTTCGGCTGTTGTATTCCAGTAAAAATGGTAAGTATTAGGCATATACATGGCGATAGCTGTTTGTTCATTAAATTCAGAGTCTTTTAGGAAAGCAGGGTCTTTAAAGGCGTGTATTAAAGAGGTACTATCGGCTTCTATTTGTTTGGCGATACGCCCTGCTAAATTTTCTAAGCGTTCTTGATTGTTGAATTTTACTTTAACAGGTTTATTTTCGGATCGCAATACATTGATAATATCATTGTTTCCTAATCCATTTACAATTACATATTTACCGGGTTTTATGTATTTGTTATATTCCTTCTTTTCTGCTAGCCAAATAAAACTTTTGACATTTTTTAGGTAGGGACTTATGGTGTGGATTACCGTATAGAAAGAAGCTTCATTAGGGATTAACACCTCTACTGAAGGGGTTTCAAATGAGGTGTTATCTGCAAATATTCGTCGGTATAGTATAAAAGAGAAAATACTTCCTAAAACAACACCTAAAATTCCTATGAATAATAGAATTTTCTTTATATACATGATTTCTTATTTTAAACTGATTGTATTATATCTCTGTTTTAGCAGAAAAATATTTGCATTTTATTTAGGCTTAAATAAATTATATCACTGTTTATATTCTTAATGATAAGTTTATAAACATAGTGGTTTTATAATATAATTGTTTTCTCACTTGATTTAAGCTTGTCAAAATTACAAATTAGAATCTAAATACACTTATTTTAGGCTTTAAAAAAGATAATTCTTTGAGGTTGTTTTAAGGTAGATAGAGGTGTAGAAGGGGAAAGATAGTTCGTTATTTTTTGTAACCTATTTACTTGTAGAAAAAATGAGTTTTTTTATTTTGAATTTCAGAGGGAGTAATCTTTCAATAGCTTCTATATATAAAGAAGTTGTTGAGCTAGTTTTCTAGGTGGTTGCTTAGGTGTTTTTTTTGTATTGGTTTATAGGAGGTTAAGTTTAATTTGTTTTTTGGAAAATAGAAATGCTTTATTTGATATTAATTTATATGTAAAAGAGCCTGTTAGATTCACGAGAGGATATCATACTTGTATAATATAAAAAATTGGTAGTCAATTTTCTAAAATGAAGTTAAGTAGACAATCAAAAAAAAGTATTTATAGGTTGAATCTGAGTATTAATTTTATATTTGTAAAAATTTTTTTAGAAAATAAAACAGACAAATAATGGCAAATTATTTTAATACATTATCATTAAGAGATCAGTTAACTCAGTTAGGTAAGTGTAGATTCATGGATGCTTCTGAGTTTGCGGAAGGTACAAAGGCTTTAGAAGGAAAGAAAATTGTGATTGTTGGTTGTGGTGCTCAGGGACTAAATCAAGGTTTGAACATGAAAGATTCTGGTTTAGATATCTCTTATGCTTTGCGTGAAGGAGCTATCAAAGAAAAGCGTCAATCATATATTAATGCTACTGAAAATGGTTTTAATGTAGGTACTTACGAAGAGTTAATACCTTCTGCTGATGTAGTAATTAATTTAACTCCAGATAAACAGCATACTAACGTAGTGAATGCTGTTATGCCATTAATGAAAAAAGGAGCTACGTTATCTTATTC
>CAYYNF010000072.1:0-9968 GCA_964472695.1 uncultured Flavobacteriaceae bacterium | reverse complement strand
GGTCTGGTAGTTCAGTTGGTTAGAATACCTGCCTGTCACGCAGGGGGTCGCGGGTTCGAGTCCCGTCCAGACCGCATTAAAGCTTCAAATTAAATTTGAAGCTTTTTTTATATCAAAATATAAAGAAATTGTGTTGTGCTACATGTGGTAGTGTAGCTTAAAAACTTTAAATTAATTTAAAAGTTTTCAATAAGAAGCTTTTCCCTAAACGGAGAGGCTTTTTTTATACTGCTACATCAACTGAAAATCCTTAATCACAATACAACCAACTTAATCATTATTTGTGATACAAATAATAATTCAATTGGTATACTTTTTTTACTATAGACCAACAGAATGTATCTAATTCAGACCACAATCACATTAAGCCCCCTATACTAGGTGAACGTCTTATCGAACGACGTTTTTTTTCCGCTAATGCTACACTAGACGAACGATCTAACACTAGATCGTCACACACCGATAATCCGTTGGCCCCTTAGTCCCCTTTCATTCAGGACTAAACGAACTAAAGGAACATGATCTAAACGCTCTACAATATTTATTACACTTTCATCTGTGACTTGTTTCATCAGTTCTTCTCTTATTTCGTCGAGAAATGGTTCTTCATCAAAACTTTGTAAAAATTGAGTAACCAATCGAAGCCATTCGTCAGGCGATTCTTTTAGAGTCTCAGGATTGTATAATGAGGTCAACGTATCTTCAATTGATGAAAACCCTGGATACTTTTCATATAATTTACGGAGTCTTTCCTCTGAAAACAAGTTGTGATTAAACTGCCCCGAGACAACTTCTTTTAGATAAAGATATTTAAGACTAACACCCTCCACTTAATCAGGTATTGTATCTTGATCTAAGGCTCCAACTACTCTAGTTAATTGCTCCTCATTAAGTTTAATTCTTCCTTCTAAAAGCGTAAAAAGACTATCCATATATTAATTTTTTCTAAATATATAGAAGTTATTTTTTGACTACCAACACCATAATATTCTTAAGCAAACCTTTATTGTTTTTAAGCCAAACCCAAATAGCGACACATTAATAACTCATTATATCAAACTCTCTCATATCACCACTAGAATTAACACTTAGACACATCAAAAACAATTCACTAAAAATCAGTGTTTTAAAATATTTTTAAAAAAAAACTTCATTTTTTTTCTAATAATGTTTGCAGAAGCAAATAAAGGTTGTATATTTGCCTCAGCGAAACGCAATGGTCTGGTAGTTCAGCTGGTTAGAATACCTGCCTGTCACGCAGGGGGTCGCGGGTTCGAGTCCCGTCCAGACCGCAAAAAGCTTCAAATTTATTTTGAAGCTTTTTTTATGCCCTATTTTTAAGATTCCAAAGAAATTATGAAATTGATTATACTATCAATTTTCAAGTAAAGAGTTATTCTGGCACAAATTACATAGAGAACAAAACCTTATATAAAAAATAAGAGTCCAGACCTTGTAGGTCTGGACTCTTATTTTTTATAATAGTACTTATGAAATAATCTATTTCCTAAATGCTTATTTTAATTTAAATACTACTTTTCTTCTCAATTGTAATGAAGTTGAAGTATCATCAGAGTTAAGCTCTCCATTAGCTACTACTATTAATCTTGAAGGATCAATACCTGCTGATGCGATTAAGTCTTTTACCTTCTTAGCTCTTTTCTCTGATAAGTTTTTGTTATAAGCAGTAGAACCTCTTTTATCAGCAAAACCTTGTAATTCAGCTACAGCACCTGGAGTTGACTTAAGGTAAGAGATGATAGCATCAACAGCAAATAAAGAGCTATTTAAAGGCTTATCACTATCTGAACTAAAGTATACATTAGCAATACCTGACTCTAATAAGTTTTTAGTAGTTGCAAGCATTACTTCTTCTTTTGTGTACTCAGGAGTACTACTAACACTATATTTTCTATCTAAAGCCTTCTTCAAGTTGTCAGGAATTCCATCTTTATCTGAATCTAAAGTTTGACCTTTAGTGTTTACAGCTACTCCTGCTGCAGTATTTGGCTCTAAGTCATAATAATCAGCGATACCATCATTATCTGAATCGTTAATTTTATTATCTATAGCATCAAGACGCGCTGTTAAAGCAGCGATTTCATCGATCTCTTCTTCTTGATCCATTTTAGCAAAATCTACCCAATCAGCATGACTTTCTGCTTTTCCTAAGTTGTAAGCTAATCCTAAAGAAACCGTCATTAAGTTAGAGTCAAGGAAATCATTTCCATTAATTCTTTCAAAACCATCCCAAGACCAGTTTTGACCTGCATTGTAATAGAAACTCACATCTGCCTGTGCAGTAAAACGTTCAGAAATTTTAAACTGAGGTGTTACCCCTAATATTCCTGTAGCCACTACATCATTAGATGCAAATAATTTATCTCCTGGTACAGCTCCATTTTCTTCTCCATCAAATGTAAGTGCAGATACTCCAACACCCGAGTGTAACAATAAACCTACTCTTTTTAGAGCATTTACTGATTTAAAATCAAGTACATTTGATAAGTTAAGTACAGCCTCCGGAGTTAAACGCACAAATACAGATCTCCAATCTTCAGCAGGAGCACCATCAAGCTGTTGCATTACATTTACACCTAACCCAAGTTTCAAACCAAATTTAGGATTAAACATGTAACGTCCTGCTACATTTCCTGAAAAAAGATCTAACCTATTGTCAAAGTCAAAAACGTATCCGTTATCAGCATTATCCATTGAAGGTTTTAAAAAACCAGCATCTGCCTCAATAGACCACTTGTTATAAGCACTTTTTTCCTCAACCTTTTCTTCTTGTTCCTGAGCAAATCCTACAACAGGTAAAAAAGCTAATAAATAAATTAATTTCTTCATTATTAGAATTTATTTTTAATATTTTTGATAGTGTGAAATTATAAAAAATAAATTCAAATACATTTAAATACGTATATTTTTTTAAACATGGAAGAAACATTGTCATCTATCGATTTTAAGAGCCTTTACAACTTAGCAATAGAGTATGGTATAAAAATCATCACCACAATAACTATATTAATAATTGGTTTATGGATTATTAAGGTAGCTGTAAAAACATTAAATAAAGGTCTTAAGAAGTCAAAACTAGAAGAATCTCTAAGAGGTTTCATTATTAGCTTAATAACTTGGGGTGCTAAAATCTTATTATTCATTACAGCTCTAGGGCAATTAGGAGTAAAAACAACCTCTTTTGTAGCTATTTTAGGTGCTGCTGGTTTAGCCGTAGGCATGGCACTACAAGGTTCACTATCTAACTTTGCAGGAGGGGCTTTAATTTTACTATTCAAGCCATTTAAAGTAGGTGATCTTATCGAAGCACAAGGAGCCATAGGGGTTGTAAAAGAAATTCAGATTTTTGTAACTAAAATTATCACTCCTGATAATAAAGAAGTAATTATCCCTAATGGAAGTTTATCTAATGGAAGCATCACAAACTACTCTACAACAGGTAGCTTAAGAGTTGATTTAGTTGTAGGTATTAGCTATAATGACGACATTGCGAAAGCAAAAGAAGTTATTTTAGCAACTTTAAAATCTGACGAAAATGTATTACAAACACCAGCTCCAGTTGTAGAAGTAGGTGAATTGGCTGATAGCTCAGTGAACATTTTAGTAAGACCGTATGCTAGTGTAGACAAATACTGGGATGTTTACTTCAAATCATTACAGAATGTAAAAGTAGCTTTAGATAATGCAGGAATCGAAATTCCTTTCCCTCAACGAGTGGTGCATGAAGCTAAATAAGCTATAATATTAAAGAAGTGTTTTGAATTTAATAACACTTCTTTTAAGACAAAAAACAAGCGTAACCTCTCAGTTACGCTTGTTTTTTTTGTTATTTATTCTAAGAAAAGCTTTTCTATAGATTCATATGATAAATTATCGAATACTCTTTATGAAGCGATCTATTCCTGTTTTTCCTTCTTCAGAAATCATTTTTATAAATGCAGAACCAATAATTGCTCCTTGAGCCGTTTTCGTAGACTTTATAAAAGTGTCACTATCCTTAATTCCAAAACCAACAATTTGAGGATTCTTTAGTCCCAATGATTGTATACGTTCAAAATAAGCTTCTTGAGTATTACCAAAACCTGATGTTGACCCCGTAACACTTGCTGAACTTACCATATAAATAAAACCATCAGAAACCTCATCAATAAAGCGGATACGCTCTTCACTAGTTTGTGGTGTAATCAGAAAAACATTTATAAGCCCGTATTTTTCAAAAGTAGACTTATAATGAGCATTATACTCCTCTACAGGTAAATCAGGAATTATCAAACCATCAATACCTACTTCTTTACATTTAGCACAAAAAGCCTCTACACCATACTGCATCATTGGATTAAAGTAGCCCATTATAATTAATGGAATAGATACTTTTTCACGGATACCTTCTAATTGCTTAAAAAGAAGTTTTGTAGTCATTCCGTTACGTAAAGCAACAGTTGAACTATCTTGTATCGTAGGACCATCAGCTAAAGGATCACTAAATGGCAATCCGATCTCTATCATATCGACTCCTGAAATCTCCAATTGTTCAATAATAGATACCGTATCATTTAATTCGGGGTATCCTGCCGTAAAATATATGGAAAGCAACTTTTTATCTTCGCTTAACTTTTGTTTTATTCTGTTCATTATTAAATAGTAATGATATGTTTGAAATATGAGAAAATCTCATATCTACACTTTTTATTATAATTTAAAGTAATCTATATAGGTATTCAAATCCTTATCACCTCGTCCAGAAAGACTTATTACAACAACATCATCTGGCTTAAATTTCTTTTCGTTAAATACTGCCAAGGCATGTGAGGTTTCAATAGCTGGAATAATCCCTTCTAATTGCGATAATTCTAATCCTGCTGCCATAGCATCATCATCAGTTACTGAAAAAAATGTTGCTCGTTCTGTACGTGCTAAATGAGCATGCATTGGTCCTACTCCTGGATAATCCAAACCTGCCGATATCGAATAAGGCTCAGTAATTTGACCGTCATCTGTTTGCATTAATAAAGTCTTACAACCGTGAATAATTCCATCACGTCCTAATTTACTAGTAGCTGCACTTTCTCCTGATGTAATTCCTTTACCAGCTGCTTCAACTGCAATAATTCCTACTTCTGGTTGATCTAGAAAATGGTAATACGTACCCGCAGCATTACTTCCTCCTCCAATACAGGCTACCACATAATCAGGATTTTCACGTCCTTCTTTTTCTTTCAACTGCCACTTAATCTCTTCTGAAATTACCGATTGAAAACGAGTTACCATATCAGGATAAGGATGTGGTCCAATTGCAGAACCAATAATATAATGTGTATCTACAGGATTATTGATCCAATCACGGATAGCTTCATTAGTCGCATCTTTTAGTGTTTTACTTCCCGACTTAGCAGGACGCACCTCTGCTCCTAACATTTTCATACGAGCCACATTTGGTGCCTGACGTTTAATATCAATTTCTCCCATATAAACCACACACTGAATCCCCATCAAGGCACATACTGTAGCAGTAGCTACCCCATGTTGTCCTGCTCCTGTTTCAGCTATGATTCTGTTTTTCCCTAAACGCTTTGCTACTAATATTTGTCCAATAGTATTATTTACCTTGTGAGCACCTGTATGATTTAGGTCTTCGCGTTTTAAATATACTTTAGTATTATATTTTTCTGAAAGACGCTTTGCATAATAGAGAGGGCTTGGTCGTCCCACGTAATCACGTAATAACTGATCGAACTCCTCTTTAAAATCTGGTGCACTCGTAATTTCCAAGTAACTCTTTCGTAACTCTTCTACATTAGGGTATAGCATTTCAGGGATATAAGCCCCTCCAAAATCCCCATAATATCCTTTTTCATCTACGTTATAGTTCATAGTTATATTTTTTATCTAATGAATTTAACAAACTCACTAACTACTTTTTATCTCATTAAAAAATTGATTTAATAAGCTCCTATTTTTCAATCCTGGCTCATCTTCAAATTTACTATTTAAATCTAAAGCATAAATAGGTAAATCCGTTTTTAAGATCTCTTGTATCTTGTTCAACTCACTATCACCTATTCCCCCACTTAAAATAAAAGGTTTATGACTAGAATAATCTTTTAAAACTGACCAATCAAAAGTATATCCATTACCTCCTTTTTCTTTGCCTTTTGTATCAAACAAGAAGTAATCTACATAAGCTTCATAAGGAATTAAAGTATCGAATTCAAAGTGGTCTTTAATTCCGAAAACCTTAAAAATTTCGAGTTGAGGAAAAGTCAACCTTAATATCTTACAGAAATCCACCGACTCACTACCATGTAACTGCACAGCTTTAAAATCGTATTTATTTACTTTTTCTTGAATAAATTGTAGACTAGCATCTACAAAAACCCCTGTTTTTTTTATTTCTTCACTAATTACAGGAATCTCTCCTTCAAAATTTCTCGGTGATTTAGGATAAAAAATGAACCCCAAATAATCAGGATTCAATTCCGATATTCCCTGAATATTCTCAGGAAACTTCATTCCACATACTTTAATTTTTAGATGTTTCTTCATTTAAGGAATAGATTTAAGGTTTCGATTGTCAAAGTTAATATCATGTGCAAAATCATACAACTCTTTAAAGAGGTCTTTCATATTAGGCTCTTCGATATTTTTCAATAAGTCACGAATATTCTTTGATTCAAACTCATGGAGTTTTGAGGTCACATAACTTACTAGTTGTCCTCCAACAGTGTTGTAATACAAGTTTTCTATTTTAGATAAATCGGTAGGAATTGTTTCTACAAACTCGAAATCGGTAATTCCACATTTTTCAAGCATTTGGGTCACAAAAAAGGTAACCGACAAATTTTGCGTATGTGTAATATTAATTTGTTTTTCAGAACAGTACCCTGCTTGAATCACCCCCTTAGCAACATAATCCACAGGAAGCATATTAAGCCCACATTGACTATTGATTGCTAAGCGTATCTTGCCCAATTCAGGTTTAATAGCACGCATCTTTTTAAAGAAAGCCCCAAAATTATAAAACACCGAGTAATTATTCGTTACGAACTTTGGAAAATCAAGCAAGCGTCCCGATACGATACTCGGTCTAGCAATAGTACATTCGAAATGATGTTCTTCTGCAAACGCCAACACCTCTTTTTCTATTTTCATTTTAAAAGCCTCGTAGTGATTTCTAAAATCAAACTCCTTTCCTTGATGATAATCATCCTTTATTAACCCACCAGCATCACCACAAGAAAAAGCTGTACTAACAAAAACAAGCTTTTGAGTATGATTTTTTATAATATCAAAAAAAGCTTTGGTTTTGGCGTAATTTATATTTGTAATTTCAAGCTTAGCTTTCTCTGTATTTCCAAGGTTTACAGAGGCTGCCAAATGATAAATTAAGAACTTAGTTCCCGATACGACAGGAATGTCAAAACAATCGATCTCCCCTTCAATTACATGAATCTGATTTTTATAAAAATACTGATAAAAAGGTTTTATTTTTTCTGGGATTAGTTTCTCATCAAAAACCTCTTCCCATAAGCGTTCTCGTCCTGTTTTTCCTTTAGTAGGACGAATGACTACGTAAATAGGTGTTGTATTTTCTGTGTAATAAAAATCATATAGTAGCTCATACAAAACATGTGACCCCACATTTCCCGTAACACCAGTTACTAGTATATTATTAACCATTTACTTTTAATTTTTTGTTCAGTAGGCTTACAAATTATAGTACTAAAGTAATAGGGTTTGGTGTTCGAAAGATAAGGTTTTTTTGGTTATTAAAGATGAGTTCACAAAAGCTAACTACCTGTTTTATGAATATTTATATCAATTAAAAAATATCATAACGCATATAAGTTGTTTCTTTATAGAAGAAATAAATAATTCAACTTATTCATACGACAAATAATATTTCAATGGGTATTATCATTTATTTTAAACAACTACTATAAGTAACAATTTTAATTCGTATAATCTTTATAAAATTTACTTTCAAACTAGAGAATTGACTTTTGAAATCTCGAAAACAGGAAAGAATACATTATTTCTATCTTTATAAAAAACAACCTGTTGTCATTATTTCTCGTAAATGACATACCTAAAACCTAAGGTATGTTTAGGTATTTATGAATTTGTAATGACACCTTCCATTTAGGGTTTTTCATTACATAATCTACAATTAAAGGAATCATTTTCTCTCTTTTGCTCCATTCTGGCTGAAGGTATAGCACACAATCTTCATTAACTTTTTGTGCTTGCTCTTCTGCAAACTTAAAGTCCGATTTATTGAAAATAACGACTTTTAATTCATTGGTACGTGCATATACATCGTCAGTAGGAAGTTTGAACTTCTTCGGAGACAAACATACCCAGTCCCAAATACCCGACATCGGATATGCTCCCGAAGTTTCAATATGAGTTCTAACACCTTTTTCTTTTAATGCTTTGGTCAATAGATCTAAGTTCCAAGTAAGAGGTTCACCTCCTGTAATGATAGCGATATTACTATACCTCGAAGCTTTTTCACTAATCTGATTTACAGAAGTAACAGGGTGCTGTGCAGCTTCCCAACTTTCCTTAACATCACACCAGTGACAACCAACATCACAACCTCCTAAACGAATAAAATAAGCTGCAGTACCTTTATGAAAACCCTCCCCTTGAATGGTATAAAACTCCTCCATCAGCGGTAGCTCCCTACCCTGTACTATTTCTTGACTTATATACTTTCTTTCCATAAATACAAAGGTATTATATTAACTTATAACCTAATATAATATTTACAAATTAGTTTCGATACCCAAAACACTCCACTATTCGCATTTCGCTTGTATTCAACAACTAAAGTGTAAATGCACAAGTGTTACCAGAGTTAGCTCCAAATCAAGGAGGCAGGCGTGCTGTACGTAGACAAGAATACTTATAAAATTCTGAAAATAAACGTAATATTTTAAAAAAAGAGACGTTAATACTATAAACAAAAGAAATATGAGAAATGGTATAGAATACCTATTCAATCCTGAAGAGCAGATGAATCCTTCTGGAATACTAGCACGCTTTGAATATCAAGTTGAATATCTTAAAAACAATGAAAAGGATAAAACTACGGCCAAGATTCTTGATGTGGCTGGACAGTTTCTATTAGATCGTTTAGACCAATTACCAGAGCAAAGCTTAGAGTATCAACAAATCATACAACAAATGGAAATGTCATTAGGAAATTGTACTACTCCCATAAAACAACTTTTGTTTTCCATAGCAGTGCAATTACCACCTGAAATACGCACCAATTTACCTTCATCTAAAATAAAAGAAATACAGCAACGTATAGCATTTCGACATGCTCTTTTACGTAGTTTGAGACAACGGAATTGTAATATTTATGACTTATCTGAACACATAGAAGATATATCGAACATCTTATTTTCCAAAGGATCTTATAACTTCAATATAAGTTTTTTTGCTAAACTAGGCTTATCTAGAAAAGTAGGTACACAAGATATTTTAATAGATTTAAACCTTATAAATAAAAAGGGTGTCGTGAATGTTCGTAAACTGTACAATTTTATAAAATCAGATTTAGTGGAGCTACAACAAAACACAAATAAAAAGACCTCTCTTTTTAATAATGCACTAAATCATGTTCAAAGAGAGATTTTCAAAGAAATACAAGCTAATTCAGAGACTTTTTCTTTAGAGTATCTTAAGCCCATCGACCAACAGTTTCATTTGCTCAATCCTGAGAAGATAGCAGAACATTTCGAATCTAAATTTCGAGTTTGGGCTAACGGACTACGGCTCTCTTCTCTAAATGAAAATAATGTTAAAGAATTCACAGAAAACT
Organism: uncultured Flavobacteriaceae bacterium; assembly: GCA_964472695.1. GTDB lineage: Bacteria > Bacteroidota > Bacteroidia > Flavobacteriales > Flavobacteriaceae > Aquimarina. The sequence goes on along the minus strand of CAYYNF010000072.1, from coordinate 115 downwards.
ATATCAAACAAAGACTAAAAGAAATAAAAAACTTTGTAAAAAAGCAATCTCAAGAAACCACTTTCGAAACTACTATGACCACGAGTAGTGCTTCTTTAAACTCAGGTGTTTCTAC
>CAYYNF010000071.1:0-9969 GCA_964472695.1 uncultured Flavobacteriaceae bacterium | reverse complement strand
TGCAAAAGAGATAAAAAGTTTAAGCCCTACAGCTATTTTTGAGAAAAAATGTAAAGAGATGCAGTTACCTGATAAAGATATCCTAGAGCTTACACATTTATTTTCTGAAGCGTATCAAATAAGTTTAGAGCAAGATTGAATGCTTTTATGATATATTATTTTTTTAAGATCACTTTATCTACATTACCATGAAGTTATTATCTCTAACTCTTCAAAACATAAATTCATTAAGAAGTTCTAAACCTATAATAATTGACTTCGAATCTTCTCATTTTAAAGATACCGCTATCTATGCTATTACGGGTGCTACAGGAGCTGGAAAGACCACTTTACTAGATGCTATTACGATTGCATTATATAACGAAGTACCACGTTTTCGAACCTCTAAGTCGAAGAGTTTAGATCATGTAGTAAGTTATGGTGCAGGTGAAGCTTTTGTTTCTTTATTGTTTAGTAATAAAGGGGTACAATACGAAGCTTATTGGGGTATGCGTGTAAAAGCTAAAAATGGAACACCTATAAAGCCTAAAGAAGAGGTTCGTGTAAAAAATGTGACCACGGGAGAAATTTTAGCAGAAAAAAAGAAAGAGGTAAAACTTGTTATAGAAGAGATTCTAGCACTTAATTATGATCAGTTTTTACGTTCTGTATTGTTGGCACAAGGTGAATTTGCCTCTTTTTTATCCGCAAAAGGACCAGAAAAAGCGAAGTTGCTAGAGCAAATTACAGGAGAATTTATATACAAAAAAATAGGAGAGACGGTTTTACAACGTAAGTCGGAAGAACAAAGTAAGCTAAAAAATCTAGAAACTAAAATTGATAGCCAAGCTTTATTAACAAAGGAAGAGATCTCAAACTATAGAAATAAAATTATTAGCATAGATGCTGAATTGTTAATAGAAGCTAAGGTACAGCAAGACTTGCAAAAAGCAAAAAAATGGTTTGATGATTATGAAAAATATGAGAAACAACTAGCTGATGTAACAAAGAAAAAACTTCTTTTAGAGGACCGTAAGAAAGACTGTTCAACCGATTTGAAATCTTTAGAAGAGGATTTTAAGGCACAGCCTTTTGGAAATTTGATTTCTAATAAACAGAATCTCGAAGAAGAAAAAGAAAAATTTTCTCAGCAGAAAAAATCGAGAGAGGCACAGCTTACACAGTTGAATAAGGATAAAAAGGATACTTGTAATCAGCAAATTAAGGCTCAAAAATCTTATGATGATTTTCAAAAGGTATATAGTGATTGGCAACCTAAACTTGTACAGCTTACCAGTATTGAAGCTAAAATTACGCCATCAGAGAAGGAAAATAAGAAACAAGAAGAGCGTTTAGTAAAATGTGAAGAAGATTATCAGAGATCTTCAAAAGAGGTACAAGAGCATAAAAATCAACTAGAAAAGTGTAAAATAGTATTAAATCCAGTAAAGGATTGGTTAGATCAAAATGCCAATTGTTTGTTGTGGAAAAAAGAACTTCCTAGTTTTAAAGAAGCTTATACGATTCTGAAGGAACAGTATAAACAACAAAAGGGTAAACAGCAAGATTTAGAAAAATTAGAAACAAAGATAAAGACACTTGCTGTTGAATATAAAAGACAAGAAGACGATACAGAACGCTTATCTTTAGAAGAGAAACAGGTGACGGATGTGCTACAAACTTTAGAGGAACGCCTGAAAACTCATGATTATAAGGCCATAGAAAAGAAAAAGGAGGCTTATGAACTGCTTTTAGAAGATTATAAAAAGCTAACACAACATCTTTTAGCATTTTTTGAAAAACAAAAAGAACTTCAAGATCTAGAGATTCAAATAGATGAGAATGAGGCTTTAAAAAAGTCTATAAATGAGCTTTTAGCATCTTTGAAAAAATCCGTAGTACAGGCACAGCAGAAAAAAGAAGATAAAGAAGTTATATGGCGTCAGAAAGAGCTTATTGTTTCGCTTAGTAAAGAGCGAGATAAACTTCAGGAAGGACAGCCTTGTAATGTTTGTGGGTCGACAGAGCATCCTTATGTACATCAATATAAGTCAGCAACTACAGATAGTGAGAAGCAACAGTACCAAGATGCTGAGAAGGAGTTTGAAGATCTAAAAAAGTCGTTAGAGATGCAGCAAAATCGAATTACACAGTGTGATACGACTTTGGAGAATCAGAAACAATTACTAAAAAAATATATAAGTGAGTTAGATGTGATTCGGGATGAGTTATTAGAACTTTCTCCTAACTTGATTATTTCTAATGCTACGCTGGATGAGATAAAAGGTAAATTAACAGAAGTAGAGAAGACGTTAGTACTTTTAAAAGAGGAAGAAAAAAAATATCAAAAGCTTAGAGAAGATAGAGAAAAACAACTTCCATTAGTGCAAAAACAACAATTAGCTTGTCAAGCTGCTAAAGCAGCTCTGAATACCACTCAGGCACTTCTGGATAAAGAGCGTTCAGAATATAAGGAGTTATTATTGAAGGTGGATCAGTTAAAACAACAATTAGAAGTTGATCATCAGCGTCTTGTAGATGATATGCAGCATTTCGAAATAGAGGTAGTACAGCAACCCATAAAAGAGGTATTGGACATGGTAGCTGCACAGGTTGCACTTTATGAAAAGAAGCAACAGCAATGTGAGGAGTTAACAAACAAATTGGCTATTACCGAACAAACTGTAGTAAGTACAGAGAAGTCTATAGTAAAACAACAGGATGTTATACAGAAAGAGAAACAAGCTCTAGAAGAACTTAAACAGCAATTATCTGATTTAATAGAGGAACGTAAAGTTTTGTTGCCAATACATATTTCTGTGGATAGTAAACGTAAAAAGTTAGAAGAAGAAAAAGAGGGATGTAAAGCTGTATTGAATAAAATAAAACAAGCTTTAGAGGAGCAAGAACGTCAGGGAATTAAGTTGAAAGCCAATATTGATGTACTACAGCAACAAAGCGTTGCTAATCAGCTAAGTTTAGATAAAGTACTTAAAGATATTGAGCAATTATTAGAAACAACTATTTTTAAAAGTATTGATGAGGTAAAACAAGTGCTTTTGACTGAATCGGAACGCAAACGTATTACTGATTTAAAAGAAGTACTGAAAAGAGAAGAAGATAAATTACAAACCCTAGATCAGCAGTGTGCTAAGGAATATGAAGATCTATTATCGACGAAGATGGAATCACTTGATAAGGATCAGGTATTGTCTAATTTAGAAGTATCAGGAATTCGTATCAATACATTGAATATGGATAAAGGTAAGTATGCTCAAATTATAGAAGCAGATGAGAAGTTACAGCAGACACATCAAGATACTTATACGCAGATACAACAACAAAAGCAGGTTTTGGAACAGTGGGAAAAGTTATACGTTGTATTAGGGGGATCTAAAGAGGCTTTTAATATTTATGTGCAACGACTTACATTGTCAAATTTGATTGCTTTAGCTAATTTACATTTAAAAAAGCTTAGTACTCGTTACTCGTTGGTACTGGGAGAATTTGTAAAAGGGGAGGAGTTGAGTATTCGTTTAACAGATCATTTTCAGGCTGATCAAGTCCGTAATGTAGATACGACTAGCGGAGGGGAAAAATTTATCATCAGCTTAGCATTGGCGTTGTCTATGTCTGATTTGGCAAGTAATCATGTACGTATTGATTCCCTGTTTATAGATGAGGGGTTTGGTACATTAGATAATGACACTTTGGAAACCGTGGTTTCAACCTTATCAAATTTACAGACCCAGGGAAAAATGATAGGAATTATTTCTCATGTAGAAAGTTTAAAAGAACGTATTACTACCCAAATTCAAGTTAGAAAAAAAGGAGATGGTATCAGCGAAGTATTGGTGACGAGTTAGGTGCTTTTATAGTGCCAATGATATAAAAATCGAAAGCCTCATTGTCTAGCATAACAAACCCCAAATTCGAATTCGGGGTTTAGTTTATAATATAATTGCTGTACAATATGGTTTTACCAGATATAGCGTGCTCCAAACCCTACACCTATTGAAATATCATCTATTTTGCTAACGACATCTACAGTTGGTCTAGTATCTATAGTTAGTAGTAAAGGAATGCCAATACCAGCAAAGTCATATTCAACTCCTAGTTGTCCTAGCATACTAAGACTAAAATTACCTTTTTGGATACTTTCAATAGAGTCAACACCAACCATAGTTCCTCCTCCTGCAAAACAGTTGAGTCCACCGCTGAGGTTGAAGCACATTTGGTATGAAGTAGCTAAAAAAATACGCTTTATTTCTTCTATATCTTGATCAACTACTGTTTCTTTCTTCATTCCTAAATCGAATTCGACACGTTTATTTAAAGCAAATCCTTTCTGAAAAGATCCTTCAATTCCGACACGTTCCCCATCAGTAGATACACGAACACCAAGGGCATGAGGGTATACTTGTGCTTGTAAAATATGTCCTAAGAAAAGCGTTATTATGATGCTGAAAATATTCTTCATAGATGTTTAGTTTTACAGGTTTATTATTCTCTTTAATACGATACCGATTGAAAAAGATTGGAATACATACGCTTTGTCAAAAAAAGAATATATGTGTTCCAAATTTAGTTAAAATACTTGGTTCTCCGAAAACTTAGGTAATTCAATGTTTAATAGTTTGTATGTCAGTTTTTTGTGGTATAGGTTGATTCACTGATTTTGGGTTGTTTTTTTAATTCCTCTAGTTATTTTGTTACAAAAATATGAACAATATTTTTTTGATTCACGTAGTTAAAAGTGTTAGTTATTGAGAATAATAAATCAAAAAATAGATAACACCACATACTTAACATAGTAAACAATTTGACTATAATAAAAAACTTATGTTAAAAATAATCATAATTCTAGTTTCGATCACATTGTTTGTTAGTTGTAATTATGTAGTAGAAGATTGTTCAGGCTTTCCTAATTCAGATTTAAAAAACATCCCCTATAATCATGGAGAACAAATCAGATATAATAATGGAATTGATACTATTTCATTTAGTGTAGATACATTTTACAAAACGGAACCTTATGAGATAAGAGGTTCTTTTCCTCAAACTGGTTTTGATGATTGTGGTAGTACCGGACTTTACGGTACTTCAATAGACCCCAAATTTGGTTATAAATTAGTTGATGAGTTCAGTCAAAATGGAGGGGGAGTTTTTCATATAACAATTAACACTCCATATGGAAATGAAACATTTAATAATCCAACTGAGTATTATGATACATATCAAGTTAATGGTGTTAGATATGAGGAGGTAAATATTTTTGAAAAAGATACTTTAAATAATTCACCAATAATTTATAAAATCATAAAAGCTTCAAATAAGGGAATAATTCAATTCAATGATTTTCAAAATAAAATGGTTTGGGATATAGTGGATTAATAAAACTGTTCACAACAATATAAGTATTCACCACATCGATAGGTAAGAGCTGAATACTTAGTTTATATTCCCTTTTTTTTCCTCTCTTTTGGGGATATGAGTATTCTATATTCCTATTTTATTTAACTATTCTTTTCTGATTACTTTTTACATTTTTAGACTACCTATGTGTTTTTTATCTGTTAAAAGTGTCATTTTGTCTATTTGGCTCTTTTTAGGTGTGTTATCTATAAATTCTACTATATCTTTCCGTTTTTTTCGATGAAATGACATTTTTAAACAGTGGATATTGTTTTTTTGTCATCTCATTTGAAGAATAGTTATGTCAATTTATACCCTATCTTTTATGGAAAAAAACTACTGTTTTAAATTATCTAAACTAATCAGGAAATTATTATGCTTTCTATTATTATTTAGTGTGCCAATTTATGCTCAAAATACCGATGGAGATTTAATAGATGATATAAAGGATTCTGATGATGATAATGATGGGGTTTCTGATGATGTCGAATGTAATACTATGGTATTAGGTGATAATGCGGGTGATAATTTTCAAGCTATTTTGGGAGGAAATTATATTAATCCTTATACCGTTTACTCTCAGGGAGATGTGTTGATGAGTGCTAATTTTTTTACAGACCCTGTTACAGGAGATGTGTTTGATCTACGTATCGAGATTATTGAGCATACTTCTATTTCAGGAAATCCTTTAGGAGAAATCCGTTTCTATAATGGTTATTTTGGAATAGGAAGAAATAACATCACTGGACAAGAGCCTAATCCTGCTGATCAGGAACATTTCCGTATGCGTTTATCATTTGTAGAGTCGGGGTCATTAACAGCTTCTAATCCTTCAGGGATCCCTATGCAACTTTCTAGATTAGAAGTGAGAATGCAAGCTATCAAAAATAATACTGCAGGTTGGACTGAAGTTACTGGTTTTAACAGTTCAGAAGGTGTTTTAGGTAGTGTAGGGGCAGACTTAGCACCTTATACATTATATAATGGATTAGAGTTATATGGACTACAAGATTATACTATAGTCAATGATGCTCCAGATACTGATGTTGATCATCAATTAACAGCCTTATATACTAACGTAACTAGTTTTGAAATGCTTCATGGGGTATATAGTACTGATACAGCTCAGGTGACCTCAGCGAATAATGCAATAAATAATTTGGTTTTTGCTATTTCTGTATGTCCAGATACTGATGGTGACGGTTTGCAAGATCATTTAGATACGGACTCGGATAATGATGGTTGTTCTGATGCTGATGAAGCTTCTGCACAAAATAGAGTTACGCCAGTTCGTATTGTAGAACAGTTTACTCCCCATGATCAAGAAGTGTGTTTTAATGATGAAGTAGTTTTTTCAGGTATATACAAAGGGCAAGTAGCAACTACGTATAATCATTTACATAAACCAGAATATAGTGATGACATTGTAAATTTATTAAGTTATCAGTGGGCAGTAAGTACTGATAATGGGAATACTTTTGATGATATTTCTACAGTAACGAATCCAACAGCAAATACATCGTCATTGGAAATATCTCCTGGTAGTACTATGCATCGTAATGCAAATCAATTCAGACTTAGGGTAACACATCCTAATTTGGTATGTTACGAAGAGACTGTTGTAACACTAAGCCATATTACCGCTATCACAGATAGTGATGGTGATGGGATATTTGATATTTGTGATCATGATGTAGATAATGATGGAATTCTGAATAAAGATGAGTGTTCCTTAATTGCCACTATTGATACTGCTGCGAGTACTACTAGAGTAATTGAGGGGAGTTATGATAAAGCAAATACAGGGGGAACCAACTCAATACCATTTACTTTAACGAGTAATAATACAGATCTAAGAAATGAAGTTCTAGGGGTTACTGAAGGGTTTCAGTTTAGGTGGACACAAAACACACCTACTAAAGATATCGAACTCAACTTTAGTATAGGAGATGCATCAGTAGATGCTGATATAGAGGTATTACGTATATCAAATAAAGCACAAGGCTATACTCGAAACTTTTTAAATCATACTAAGGAAATCACCTTAACATGGAATAATCCTTCGGTAACAGGGGTATTATATGATCCTCGAAACGAAGTTACAAGTCATTCTAGTGGGGCTGTAATTTCTTCAGGACAAACTTTAGTGCTCAAATCAGAACGTCTTAGGAATGTGAAGTGGTATTTAGATATAGATTTAAGTAGCTTAACTGATGTTAACTACCCTTTTAATTTAACCTACAATGCTGTTTTTCCAAATACAGGAGCAGGGGTAGAATCTTTCGCTTTTTCTCCAATTATTATATGTGATACTGATGGTGATGGTTTACAAGATTATTTAGATACGGATTCGGATAATGATGGTTGTGTAGATGCAGATGAAGCTTATGGAGTACAGGGATTAGGTGCCAATAGTGATGAAACCTATGGAGGGATTGTATCGACTTATGATCCTAATAATCCAACAGCTATTGATGGAGTTGATATTTATGGGCAAGTAAACGCAGCACCTTATAATTATATAGCTGCTAGCTTGATTAATGTGAACACAGGGGCAGCGATTAACCAATTGTTTCAACCACAGGATTTAACAGTGTGTAGTAGTGCTCCAGCTTTTTTTGAAGGTGGATATCAGTCTCAAGCTATTAGTAGTTATGATAGTGTAGGTAATCCTACTTATATAGATGATAGTGAAATCTTAACTTATCAATGGGCAGTAAGTACTGATAACGGAAATACTTTTACAGATATTAGCTTTTCTGATAATGAAACAGCTACTACAAATGTATTAATCTTACCTGAAGGTGATGTTAATCATAAAGATGGTAATTATTTTAGATTAAGGGTAGTACGTTCTAATTTAGTATGTTATGAAGAGGAGATAGTTCAATTATTTCATATCCTTACAGGTAATGATACGGATTTAGATCATATTCCTAATGCTTGTGATACTGATGATGATAATGACGGTATTTTAGATATTAACGAATGTCCTAGTATAGGAGATAATGGTAGTTTTGAAGATACGATGTCATTTGTTAGTGGACATAAGATTTTTAATCAAAATAGAGTTCCTTCATGGAATACTACCGCATCAGATGGAAAAATAGAGATATGGCATGATGGTTTTTCAGAAACTCCTGCTTATGAAGGTACTTATTTTGCTGAGGTGAATGCTACACAAGTAGGTTCTTTATATCAAACTTTAACAGGAACTTCAGGGATTCGTCTTACGATTAGTTTTGCACATCGTGCTAGGGTTAACAATAGAGAGTCTATTATAGTACAACAAGGTCCTGATGAACATAATCTTAGACAGATTGCTCATTTTTATGCAGAAAAAACACATTGGCAGTACCACTCTGTAGATATTCAGATTCCTGTTGGTCAGGATACCACTCAAATTCATCTGTCAAGTGCTTCTTCTTTAAGTAGTAGTAGTGGAAATCTTATTGATGCATTTTCTTTTGTGGCTTGTGATATAACTTCTGTTGATACTGATGGTGATGGTGATGATGATTACTTGGATACCGATTCGGATAATGATGGTTGTAGTGATGCTAATGAGGCTTATGATGATCTTAATGTAGATGGTGATGATGATGGAATTTATGGTAATGGAGTGCCAACATTGGCTAATAATGGTGTTGATGCATACGGACGTGTGAATGTTGCTGGTTATGATTATATTAATGATGCTTTAGTCAATTTAGTTACAGGTGTACGTATCTATGAAAAAATTACGCCATCAGATAGAACTATATGTAGTAATACGGAGGCCATCTTTGAAGGAGAATACCAATCTCAGCTTGTTGGTAGTTATGATAGTTTAGGTAACCCTAGTTACGTTGATGATGCCACGGTATTAGGGTATCAATGGGCAGTAAGTACTGATAATGGGAGGAGTTTTGTTGATATCACTCTTACTGATAATGCTACAGCGAATTTATCTACTTTGGTAATACCTGCAGAGGATACGTTGCATAAAAATAACAATCAATTTAGATTAACGATAACGCACCCAAACTTGGTGTGTTATGAAGAGGTAACAGTTTCATTATTCCATACGTCAGGTAATGACACCGATAATGATGGTGTTGCTGATCCTTGTGACTTAGATGCTGATAATGATGGTGTTTTAAATGTAGATGAATTTGAGGATTGTGAATTGATTCTTGATCCTAGCTTCGAGCAAGCTGATGATCCATCACAAATAGGATGGGATTCTTTCGATAGAGCATATAGTACAGGTACAACATGGTTTAATGTATATGGTTCAACAGGTTTTATGACAACGGGTAACTATAGTCAAAATCCTAAAGCTAGAGTTGAATTACCTGCTCCGGATGGAAATGCCTTTATCGCTTTTCATGGGAGTATGACTGCAGGTCCTAATGGTCATATGGAAGTATTTGGTGCAAATTTATCTGATATTATGAGTCCTGGTAATTTATATCATTTTAGTTTTCAGGCTTTCCAGATGCAATTGATAGGTAGTAATTTTCAAAATTCAGGAAGTTTAGGGGTATTTGGAATCCCTGTAGGAACGCCTCTTAACTTTAATAATATTAATAC